>DASSPH010000054.1 GCA_035699745.1 Vicinamibacterales bacterium | reverse complement strand
GCGATCAGGGACATGCCGAGGTCCGAGGTCATCGCGATGTTCTGTGCCACCGGATAGTACAGCTCCGGCGCGGTCGGCCGATCCAGCCGCACGTTGCGGACGTCGGCGGCGACGCCGACGATGAACCCGCGATCGAGCTCCCGGCCGATCACGTTCTCGCCGGGGAAGTAGCGCCTGGCGAGCGTCTCGTTCACGATCACCGCCGGCGGTGCGGTGGGGGTATCGGCGGCGGTGAACGCGCGTCCGCTGACGATCGGAATGCCCATCGCCTGGAAGTATCCGGGCGTGATGTAGCGCAGCTCGATCACGCGGCGTACGCCGGGCTCCGGCGCGCGGCCGCGGATGTTGAAGTCGGCCTCCCAGCCCCAGTTCTGCAGCGGGACCATCTGGATCAATCCCGCGGCGCGGACCCCCGGCACCTGCGCCACGCGGTCCTCGATCGCCTGGTAATCGGCGGCCGCGGCGCGCGGCGTCAGCTGCAGCACCGCGACCCGCCCGGTCGCCATGCCGGTGTCGATCGAGCGCAGACGCACGACCTCGCGGATCACCATCGACGCGCCGACGGCCAGCACGAACGCGAGGGCGACTTCGATCACCGCGAGTCCGTCCCGGAGATACGCGAAGCGGCGTCCCATCGTGGCGTGGCCGGACGATTCCTTGGTGATTGCCTGCGCGTCGAGCCGCGCGGCGATGAACGCCGGCGCCAGGCCGAAGACGATCGCGGTCAGGGTGCAGACGCCGAGCAGGAACGCGAAGGCCTGCCAGTCGAGGGCGATCTCGTGCGCGCGCGGAATCCTCGCATAGCCGATCCTGGCGAGCAGCGCCACGCCCCACCGCGCGATCACGATCCCGCCGGCCACGCCGAGGAGGCCGAGGCAGAGACTCTCGATGAGGAACTGCCGTGCAAGACGGCCGCGTCCGGCGCCGAGCGCGGCGCGCGTCACGACCTCACGCGCACGGGCCGACATGCGCGCCAGCAGCAGGTTCGCGATGTTCGCGCACGCCGCCGCCAGGACCAGCCCCACCGCCGCGAACAGCATCCAGAGCGATCGCTGGACGGGCGCGATGACGACATCCCCCAGCCCCTGTACGCGCACGCCGACGCGCAGTCGCGGGTTCGCGGCGCGCTGCTGCTGCTCGAGACGGGCCGCAATCACCGCCAGATCCGCCTGGCCGCGCTCGCCGGGGACGCCGGGCTTCAGCCGCGCGACCACGGTAACGCGGCCACGCCGCGGATCGAGCGGCACCCAGACGTCCGTGCGCGATTCCGGGAGCGCCGCCGCCACGAGCGAGGCGGCGCGATAGGGGAACTGAAACCGCTCCGGCATCACGCCGAGCAGGGTATAGGCGCGGCCGTCGAGCCGCAGCGGCTGGTTGAGGGCGGCGGGATTCCCGCCGAAACGTTCCTTCCAGAGCCGCGCGCTGATCACCGCCACCGTCGGCGGATCGCCGGGTTGGAAGGTGCGTCCGATCAGCGGTTCCGCCCGCAGCACGGAGAACAGCTCCACGTCCGCGATCACGGCGTTGAGGCGTTCGGGCGCCCCGGAGCCGTGGTCGAGATGCCGGACCGCCACCGAGTACGCGGCAAAGCCATCGAAGGTGGACGTCCCGGCGCGGTAGCTTTCCAGGTCGCTGTAGTTGACCGGTCCCTTCAGCGGATCCGGCTCGCCGCGCTCTTCGCGCCAGCTTCGCCCGTATACCTGCACCAGCTGGTCGGGCTCGGGGAAGGGGAGCGGCCTCAGCACGACCGCGTCGAGTACGGAGAAGATCGCGGTCGTCGCGCCGCTCGCCAGCGACAGCGTCAGGATCGCGGCCGCCGCGAATCCCGGGTTTCGCCGCAGTGTCCGAAGCGCGTAGCGAAGATCCTGGACAGCCTGCTCGAGCCACACCATGACCACCTCTTCTGGTGTGAAGGACGGGGTGCCGCCGGGGTCGTTAACAGCGCACCTATTCCGGCAGGTCCTCGGCCTTGGGCTCCGGCAGCCACCAGCTGGCGATGAAGGCGATCACGTACACGGTCGTGCCGACCAGCGCCGCCGCGTAGGCGAGCCTGACGATGGGCGTCGCGCCGGGCATCGACGCCACGAGGGTGGTTGTGAGCAATGCGGCCGACGTGCCGATCATGCGACCGCCGACGTTCGCGGCGAAGCTCTCCCCCGTGCCGCGCAGGTGGACGGGGTAGACGCGCGGCAGGTAATTGCCCCAGAAGCTCATCTGCGCGATCGTGACCAGGCCGACCGCCAGGATGCCCCACTTCACGGTCTCGACGCTGCTCGTCGGCGCGTAGAAGAACACGAGCGGCAGCAGGATCAGGCCAGGGATCTGGAACACGTGCACCAGCCGGCGGCGGCTCAGAATGCGGACGGCGAGAAAGGCGAGCAGGATGCGTCCGGCCAGCCCGCCGATTTCCTGGAAGTACTGCACCGCGCTGACCGTCTGCTCGATCGCGGGCCGATCCAGTCCGCGCACCTCCGCCAGGCCGGGCACGATCCGCGGCATCTGCTGGATCGCGCCGAACGCCGCGCCGTAGACGCACGCCATCATCAGTGTCGTCACGATCGTCGTCCGCGCGTACTGCGGCCGGAATAGTTCGCCGAACGACGGCCGCCGCAGCGTGCCGGCCGCCTTCTTCTCGCGCCACACCGGCGATTCAGGCAGGAACGGCCGGATCACGATCAGCGGGATCGCCGGAATCAGACCCGACATCAGTGTGTAGCGCCACGGCGCGTGGCCCCCGGCAACGGCGGGGAAGTTGGCGGCGTTGACGACCGCGTAGTGATACGCCCCGGTCACCATCAGGCCACCGAGCGAGCCGAACGCCTGGGTGTAGCCGATGACGGCCTCGCGGCGCTTCGGGTCCGAGAAGAGCTCCGCGAGCCACGCCACGGCGGCGACGAACTCGACGCAGACGCCGACGAAGGTGCAGATCCGCCAGAAGAGCAGCTCGTAAACCGAGGTCGAGAATCCCGCGGCGAACGCCGACAGCGCGTAGAGCAGGATGCTGTAGGTGAGGACGCGGCGACGCCCGAACAGGTCGGTGAGATAGCCGCCGAGCAGCCCGAAGACCCCGCCCGCGACGGCCGGCCAGTAGAACAGGCGGCCCACCCACATGTTGATCGCCGGATCGGTCGCCGGCACGCCGAGCAGATCCATGAGCGCCGGCCGGGCGATCAGCGGCAGCATCAGCAGTTCGTAGGTATCGAACGCAAAGCCGATCGCGGCGATGACCGCGATCAGCCAGGTTTTCCTGTCCATCTCTATACCTCGTACTTCGCGAGCGTGGCGGCGGAGGGAAGCGACCCCGCCGTGGCGCGCGACACGACGAACATCAGCAGCGCCGAGCCGATCGTCATCGGCACCACCGGTAGGAATCCGAGCACCGTCGTCCCCGCCGCGATCCGGGTGATGACATCTACGCCGCCCACGGCCCAGACCGTTACAGCGGCGCCGGGCGGCGGGGCCGGCACGGCCGACTGGAACAGGGCCACCGCCGCCACGGCCGCTCCCGTCCACACCGCGACGGCCAGCGCGCCCCACCTGGTGCTCTTCTTCCAGAAGAGCGCCGCCACGAGCAGCGGCGAGAGGGCGGAATAGCCGGCGAACGCGTACTGGCTGGCGATGTCGAAGATCGACTGTGGCGCGGTCAGCGCGATGCTATACGCGATCACGGTCAGCAGGATGACGAATATCCGCCCGGTCTGGACCTGCACCGACGGTCCGAAGCGCGCCTGCCCGCCGTAGTAGGCAAACACGTCTTCGGTGAACATCGTCGACAACGCCAGGATCTGGGAGTCGCTTGCCATCACCGCCGCCATCACGGCGGCGCCGAGGATGGCCGCCAGCCACAGCGGCGCATAGCCCTCCACCAGCCTCAGGATCACGTCGTCGCCGCTCGCGGCGGCGCGCAGTTCAGCCCGGCGCTCCGGCGTGAGCTGTGCTCCTGGCGCGTTCAGCGCGGCCCGCGCTTCGACCTTGGCGTTGATCGCCGGCAGATCGCGGGCGCTGTTGGCGGCCACGCCCAGGAAGACCGACGGCAGCCAGATGGCCAGCATGCACAGGGGGTAGAGCACGACCGTCCGCCGGAAGTGCCCGAGGCGCTTTGCCGTGAGGCAGAAGATGCCGATGTGCGGAAAGGCCAGCGACGAGAGCGGAATGAACGTGTAGCTGAAGAAGTAGAGCGGCGAGACGCGCTCACGCGTGAGCAGCGGTGCGGTCGAGGGGGACGCAAGCAGCGATTCGATCGCATTGGCGAACCCGCCCATGCCCTGCGCGATCACGGTAACGGCGACGGCGCCGAAGGAGAGGAACAGAATCGTCTGAAACGTATTCACCCAGGCGGTGCCGCGCATCCCGCCGAAGAACACGTAGCTCATCACCACCATCGACACGACGGCGCCGCCGAGCCAGTACGGCACCGCGCCGCCGCTGACGGCGCGCAGCGTCGTCCCGCCGCCCATCACCGCGATGACGATGTAAGGCACGAGCAGGACGGCCTGGACCGCGAAGATTACCGTGCCGATGTGGCCGCACTCCCACCGATCGCGGAACATCTGCACCGGCGTCATGAACCCGTGCCGCTTGCCGAGCGCCCAGAGCCGCGTGCCGATGACGAAGAGTCCGATCGGGATGACGAGCGCCGACGAAGACGCCATCAGGCCGTAGGTGACGATGCCGTTGGCAAACGCGTGACCGGACGCGCCGAGGATCGAAAACGCGGTCATGTTCGTGCCGAACAGGGACAGCAGGAACACGACCGGACCGATCGAACGTCCGGCGAGGAAGTAGTCTTCGGCCGCGCCGCCGCCGTTGGTCCTCGGCCGGCCGGCGAAGACGCCGATCGACAGGACCAGCGCGAGGTAGGCGAAGACGACCGACGCGGCAACCATCTATCTGCCGGCGTCGTCGAGATGCGAAGGCCAGTGATGCCGGACCAGATACAGCATCAGCAGCGAGATGCCGAGCGTGTAGGCGGCGTGATAGGCGAGACCGACCGGCAGGAAACCGAACACGAGCGGCCGCGCGCTCCGCCAGAACCAGAAGTCCTGGTGCAGCAGGTAGACGAGTACGATGACGAGCGCCACGGAGACGTATCTTATAAGGTTCCGGCCTCCGCCTTCGCCCCTGCCCGGCGCGACGGCGAGACGGCCCTTCGGGCCGGCGGTGAAACGGCGCGAGCGCCCCTTCGAGAACCTCAGGGTCGCCCTGAGTCGAGTCGACGGGCGAGTGACGCTGCAGGGGAGCCCGGGGGGCGAAGGCCCTCGGATGAAAACGATATACTCGACGCCATGCTCCCTTCGCCGACCAGCAGCCCACAGGAAGCCCTCGATCGCTGGGTGCGGGAGGTCGTCGACTGGCATTTCGATCCTGCGACCGGCTGTCCCTTCTGGCTCGACTTTGCGAAGAAGGCCGGCTGGGATCCGCGCCGCGAAGTCCGCACCTTCGGCGACCTGGCGCGCTTCGGTGAATTCCAGGACGAGTGGCTTCGCGGCGGACCGGTGCAGCGCTGGGTGCCGCGAGGGCTGGCGGGCAAACCGATTTTCGTGTTCGAGACGGGTGGGACGACCGGCGTGCCGAAGACGCGGATCGCGTCGGAGGACTTCCGCATCGATTACGAGCTGTTCAGCCACACGCTGCCGGACGAGTACTTTCCCAAGGGCGCGAACTGGCTGATGCTCGGTCCGTCCGGGCCGCGCCGCCTGCGCCTTGCCGTGGAGCACCTCGCGCAGTACCGCGGCGGGATCAGCTTCTGCGTCGATCTCGATCCGCGCTGGGTCATCAAACTGATCAAGAAGGGCTGGACCGAGCACCTCCAGGCCTACAAGGATCACGTGATCGACCAGGCGGTGACGATCCTCCAGGCGAACCACGACATCCGCTGCATGTTCACCACGCCGAAGCTGCTCGAGGCGCTCGCGCTCCGGCTGGAAGACATGGGCACGTCGATCCGCAAGGCCGGCATCACCGGGATCTTCTCCGGCGGCACCGAGTTCACGCCGCAGTGGAACCGCTTCGCGCACGAGGAGCTGCTCGACGGCGCCTACATGACGCCGACCTACGGCAACACGCTGATGGGCCTGGCCGCCAGCGCGCCGAGCGGTCCCGCGAACGGCTACAAGATCACCTACTACGCGCCGCAGCCGCGCGCCGTCGTGCAGGTGGTCGACTTCGACGATCAGAACAAAGTCGTGGAGTACGGCCAGACCGGACGCGTGAAGCTGACGACGCTGACGAAGGAGTTCTTCATGCCCGGCTTCCTCGAGCGGGATGAAGGGGAGCGCGAGAAGCCGCACGACAAGTATCCGTGGGACGGGGTCAGCGGCGTCCGGCCATTCCACGGCTTCGCCGCCACGACCACTGTTGGTGTGTACTAGAGACAGGAACACAAGAGGTCCCGGCGTCCTCCGCGACGTCTGCGTGACCGTGACCGGCGCTGAATAACCCGATGCTGCATCTACCGATACTCCGCTGGGGCCAACCGTACGATTCGCTGGAGAAGGACGAGGTCGTCCACTTCTCGACCGGCGAGCCGATGGCGACCGTGAGCCGCGCCAACGGCGGCATGATCCAGCGCGACGCGCGCAAGGCGGCGCGCGCCCGCGAGGTGCTGCGCGAGTTTTCCATCGACGAGCTGATCGCCCGCGCCGGCAAGGCCGGCGAGCTGTACATGAGCGGGACGCTGCCGATGGGTACCGGCACGCAGTCGCCCGACGAGTTCGCGCGCGCGCAATCGGCCAGCACCGGCCTGCCCGAGAAGATGTGCCGCGCGAACATGAAGAAGAACGCCTTCGTGCTCGCCGAGATGCGGCGGATCCTCGAATCGCTGACGCGCGGTCTGGCGCTCGACGTGCTGTCCGCCGGATACGGCGAGGAACGCGGCGTGCCGATCAGCTTCCAGGTGCAGAGCCCGGTCGTCGGCCTCGTGCTTCCGTCGAACTCCCCGGGCGTGCACACGCTGTGGCTGCCGATCATCCCGCTGCAGGTCGGCCTGGTGCTCAAACCGGGACCGCAGGAGCCGTGGACGCCGTACCGCATGACCGAGGCGTTCTTCCAGGCCGGCATTCCGCGCGAGGCGATTTCCCTGTATCCGGGCGGCGCCGACGTCGGGGCCGCGGTGCTCGACGCGCTGGATCGCACGATGATCTTCGGCGGCCAGGCGACGGTCGATCGCTATCGCGGCAACCCGAAGGTCCAGGCGCACGGGCCGGGCTTCTCCAAGATCCTGATCGGCGACGACGTGGTCGACCGGTGGGAGGAGTTCCTCGACGTCATGGTCGACAGCATCTTCCTGAACAGCGGCCGCGGCTGCATCAACACCTCGGGGATCTGGGCGAGCCGTCACACGCAGGCGATCGCCGATGCGATTGCCGCGCGCCTGGCGAAGATCGAGGCGCTGCCGCCGGATCACCCCGACGCGAGCCTGGCCGCATTCACCGTCCCCGGCGCGGCAGACGCGATCAACGCGGCGATCGACGCCGACCTTCAGGCCCCCGGCGTCGTCGACGTCACCGCGAAATACCGGAGAGGTCCGCGCCTCGTCAAGCAGGGGCGTGCCGATTACCTGCTGCCGACCATCGTGCACTGCGACTCGCCGGAGGCGGCGATCGCCAGCAAGGAATACATGTTCCCGTTCGCGACGGTGGTGCAGTGCCCCGAAGCGAAGATGATCCAGGCGATCGGTCCCACGCTCGTCTGCACCGCGCTCACCAACAACGAGGAGCTGCGGCGCAGGCTGCTCGACGCGGTGCACGTCGACCGGCTGAACTTCGGTCCGGTGCCGACCACGCAGCTGAACTGGCTGCAGCCGCACGAAGGGAATCTGATCGACTTCCTGTTCCGGGCCCGCGCCTTCCAGGCCGCGGCGATCTAGAGCGGCCTGGGCGGCGGTGAACATCCTCTCAATTACCGCCGGAGCCGCCGGGATGTACTGCGGCTCCTGCCTCCGTGACAACGCGCTCGCGGTGGAGCTGCTGCGCCGCGGGCACCGGGTCACCCTGCTGCCGCTCTACACGCCGACCAGTCCGGACGAGACCAACGTGAGCCACCGCCGCGTGCTGTTCGGCGGCATCAGCGTCTACCTGCAGCAATACGTGCCGTTTTTCCGGCGCAGCCCGAAATGGCTGGATGCGCTGCTCGACGCGCCGTGGCTGATCAAGACGCTCGCCAGCCGATCCACGTCGACCGATCCGAAACTGCTCGGCGACATGACGATCTCGATGCTCGAAGGGGATCACGGCGTGCTGCGCAAGGAATTCGGCAAGCTGCTGACGTGGATCGCGGACGAGCCGGTCCCCGACGTGATCAACCTGCCCAACTCGCTGCTGATCGGGCTCGCCCGGCCGCTGAAGCGCGCCCTCGGCCGGCCGGTGTGCTGCACGCTGCAGGGAGAGGACCTGTTTCTCAACGAACTGATCGAGCCGTACCGGACCCAGGCGATCGAGCTGATCCAGCGGCAGGTGCGCGAGGTGGACCGCTTCCTGCCGGTCAGCGAGGCGTACGTGCCGGTGATGTCGTCGATGCTGGCCATCCCGCGCGACCGCATGTCCGTCGTCCCGCTCGGGATCAACCTGACGGGATTCGCGCGGCGCGAGCGTCACGGCGATCCGTTCCGCGTCGGGTACTTCGCGCGGATCGCGCCGGAGAAGGGGCTGCACGTGCTCGCGGACGCCTACGTCCGCCTGCGCCGCCGCGTCCCGCAGGCGCGGATGCGGCTCGACGCCGCCGGGTACATGTGGCCGGCGCAGGCGCCGTATCTTGCGGAGGTCAAGGCGCGGCTGCGCGGCGCCGGCCTGGCGGACGAGTTCATGTACCACGGCAGCGTCGATCGCGACGGCAAGCTCGAGTTCCTCCGATCGCTCGACGTGCTGTCGGTGCCGACGCCCTACGACGAACCGAAGGGCGTGTTCGTCCTGGAGGCGATGGCCGAAGGGGTCCCCGTCGTGCAGCCCCGCCGCGGCGCCTTCACCGAGATGATCGAGAAGACGGGGGGCGGCCTGCTCGTCCCTCCCGACGATCCGGATGCGCTGGCCGGAGCGCTGCACGATCTCTGGGCCGACCGCGCGCTGAACGAACGGCTCGGCGAGCGCGGCTTCGACGGCGTCCGGCGGCACTACGACATCGCCAGGTCGGCCGACCGGCTGATGGCAGTCTATTCGGAGGTCACGGGTTCATCCAGCGGTTCTGGATCCCGGGGCTGACGCCGGGAACTGAGAATGCTGCACGTCGCTCAGCTCACGAAGGACTATCCCACCGCGCGCGGACCGCTGCGCGTGCTGTCCGGCGTGTCGTTCGACCTCGCGCCGGGTGACGCGGCCGCGGTCATGGGACCGTCGGGGAGCGGCAAGAGCTCGCTCTTGTACGTGCTCGGCGGGCTGGAGCCTCCGACCGCAGGAACGGTGACGCTCGACGGCGTCGACCCGTTCGCGCTGCCGCCGGCGCAGCTCGCTGCCTTCCGCAACGAGCGCATCGGGTTCGTGTTCCAGGATCACTGTCTGCTGCCGCAGTGTACCGTGCTCGAGAACGTGCTCATTCCGACGCTGGTCTCGGCGAAGTCCGCCGGACGGCAGCAGGCGGAGGCGGACCGCGCGCACGCCGAGAAGCTGGTCGCGCAGGTCGGCCTCGCCGATCGCAGCGATCACCGGCCGGCGCAGTTGTCCGGCGGCGAGCGCCAGCGCGTCGCCATCGCGCGCGCGCTGGTGCGGCAGCCGCGCCTGCTGCTGTGTGACGAGCCGACCGGCAACCTGGACCGCGCCGCGGCCGACAACGTGACCGGCGTGCTGCTCGACCTGCACCGGTTGCAGAACACGATCCTCGTGGTGGTCACCCACAGCGCGGAGCTGGCGGCGCGGCTTCCGATCCGCTTCAACCTGCTCGACGCTCAACTCCGCCGCTCGTGACCGCAACCGACCTGATCCGGCGGGGGCTCGCACACTACTGGCGAACCAATCTCGCGGTGATCGCCGGTGTGGCGACCGCGGTCGCAGTGCTGTCCGGCGCGCTGCTGGTCGGCGATTCGGTCCGCGGCAGCCTGCGCGACCTCGTCGTCGAGCGGCTCGGCCGCACCGATCGCGCGGTGCTCTCCACCGGGTTCTTCCGCGAGCAGCTCGCCGGCGACCTCCAGAACGACCCGGCATTCCGCCAGGCGTTCGCCGCCGCCGCGCCGCTCGTGATCCTGCAAGGGGCGGTCAGCGAGCAGACCACCGGCCGCCGCGCGTCGAACGTCGCGGTGTACGGCGTCGACGATCGCTTCTGGCAGTTTCACGGAGTCCAGCGGACCGGCCCTTCAGGCCGCGACGCATTCGTCAGCCGGGCGCTGGCCGCCGACATCGGCGCATCGGACGGCGGCACCGTGCTGGTCCGCCTGGAGCGTCCGTCCGCGATCCCGATCGAATCCGTCCACGGCCGCAAGGAAGACGCCGGCCGCACGATCCGGCTCACCGTGCGCGGCGTGCTCGATCGCGGCGCGCTCGGCGAGTTCACGATCCGGCCGCAGCAGGGGGACGTCCGCGCCGTGTACGTGCCGCTGCGCCGGCTGCAGCAGGATCTCGAGATCGCGCGGAAGGCGAATGCGATCCTCGTGGCCGACCAGCCGGCGCCGCAGGTGCACGACGCCGGCCAGTTCCTCGGCGCGCTCCTCAAGAAGAACGTCCACCTCGAGGACTACGGACTGGCGCTGCGCATCCTCGATCCCGAGCGCGGCCTGGCGCTCGAAGCGGACGCCGGCGTCATCGACGCGAGCCGTTCCTCGGCCGCGGAGCAGGCGGCAAAGCTCGCCGGGCTGACCTCGCATCCCGTCTTCACCTATCTGGCCAACACCATCCGCAGCGGCGCCGCGCACGTGCCGTACTCGCTGGTCTCGGCAACGTCGATCGTGCCGATCGTTCCGGCCGGATATCTCGATCAATCACAGGCGCCGGAGCGGCCGCCGATCGTCCTGAACGACTGGACCGCCCGCGATCTCGGCGTGAAGGTCGGCGATCCCATTACGCTGGACTACTACGTGTGGCAGGAGCCCGGCATCCTGGTCACACGTCAGGCGGAGTTCGCGGTGGGGGCGATCGTGCCGATCGAAGGGGCGGCCGCGGATCGCGATCTGACGCCGGTGTATCCGGGCATCACCGAGGCCGACACCCTCGGCGATTGGGATCCGCCGTTTCCGATCGACCTCAAGCGGGTGCGTCCGAAAGACGAGGACTACTGGAAGCGGTATCGCACCACCCCCAAAGCGTTCATCTTCGCGAGCGTCGGGCAGGAGCTGTGGAAGACGCGTCACGGCGATCGCACGTCGATGCGCCTGATCCCGGGCCCCACGCAGACGCTGACGCAGGCGCGCGACGCATTCGCCGCCGCCTTCCTGAACGCCGCCGATCCCGCCGCCAGCGGTATCGCCGCGCGCGCCGTCCGGGCCGAAGCCCTCCACGCCTCCCGCGGCGCCACCAACTTCGGCGAATACTTCGTCTATTTCAGCTTCTTCCTCGTCGTCTCCGCGCTGGTGCTCGCGGCGCTGTTCTTCCGGCTCGGCGTCGAGCAGCGTGCCCGCGAAGTCGGGCTGCTGCGCGCGGTCGGCTACAGCACCCCGGCGGTCCGTCGTCTGTTTGCCGGTGAAGGACTCGTCCTCGCCATCGCGGGGAGCGTGCTCGGCATCGCCGGGGCGGTGGCCTACGGCGCCATCCTGATGGCGGGACTGCGCACCTGGTGGTCCGGGGCCGTGGGGACGACGGCGCTCACGCTGCACGTCTCGCCGCTTTCCCTGGCGGCCGGCGCCGCCGGCGCGCTCCTCGCGGCGATGGGCTGCATCTGGTGGACGCTGCGCGGCCTGTCCCGCATCTCCGAGCGGTCGCTGCTTGCCGGCGACATCCGGCCGTTCGAGCAGTTCGCATCGCATCCGTCGGGCCGGCGTGTGCCCGCCACAGCGCTCGGCGTGCTGCTGTTCGTCGCCGCCATCTCGCTCATCGCTGCCGGAGCCGCGAAGGCGATCCCCGCCGCCGGCGCGTTCTTCGGCGCCGGCGCGTCGATGCTCGGCGCGTGTCTGTTCCTGCTCGCCGCGCGGCTGACGGCGGTGTCGCGCGCCGCGTCGAGCGTGCGTTCCACACCGGGGATCGGCTTCCGCAACACGACCGAGCGGCCCGGACGGAGCGTCCTCGCCGTCGCGGTGATCGCCTCGGCCACCTTCATCCTCATCTCCGTCGACGCGTTCCGGCGCGGTGAGATCGATGCGTCGGACCCCCATTCCGGCACCGGAGGGTACCCGCTGCTCGTCGATCTGGCGCTGCCGCTGGTACACGATCCGAATTCGCCGGACGGCCGCGACCTGCTCGGGCTGCCCAGGACGGGTCTCACCGTCGAGCCGTTCCGGCTGCTGCCGGGAGACGACGCGAGCTGTCTGAACCTCTACGAACCGACCAATCCGCGGATGCTCGGGGCCGGACGGCGGTTCATGGACGCGGGGCGATTCGCCTTTCAGGGATCGCTGGCCGCATCGGACGCGGACCGGGCGAATCCCTGGCGCCTGTTGACCCAGCCGCTGCCCGGCGGCGTGATTCCCGTCGCCGCCGATGCGAACTCGATGACCTACGTGCTGCACAAGGCGCTGGGTGACGAGATGGAACTGGTTCGCGGCGACCGCCGGATCCGGCTCAGGTTCGTCGCGGCGCTCGCCGACAGCATTTTCCAGAGCGAGCTGATGATGTCGGACGAGAACTTCGTCCGGCTCTTTCCCGAGCAGCAGGGCTACCAGGTCCTGCTGATCGAGACCCCTCCGGCGCAGGCAGCGGAGATCGCGCAGGGCATCGAGCGCACCGCGTCCGATCTCGGCGCCGACGCCACGCCGACGGCGCGGCGCCTTGCCGAGTTCCACGCGGTCGAGAACACGTACCTGTCGACGTTCCAGACGCTCGGCGGGCTCGGACTGCTGGTCGGCACCATCGGGCTGGCCGCCGTCCTGCTGCGCAACATCCTGGAGCGCCGCCGCGAACTGGCGCTCCTGCGCGCCGTCGGCTACGGCCGGTCGAACCTCTTTGCAATCATCCTGGCCGAGAATGCGGTATTGCTCGGCTGCGGACTGGCGATCGGCGCGGTGAGCGCGTTCATCGCGATCGCACCGGCCGCGCTGGAGCGCGGCGCGCGGCTGCCGCTCACCTCCGGCGGATGGCTGCTGTTGCTTGCCGTGCTCGCCGCCGGACTGCTATCGTCCATCGTCGCCACGCGCGCCGCCGTCCGGTCGCCGCTCGTGGCGGCGCTCAGATCGGAGTAGAACGCATGCGCGTGAAAACGCTGTTACCGATAGTCCTCGCTTCGACCGCCGTCTCTCTGAGCGCCGAGAACTGGCCGCACTGGCGGGGCCCGGCGCGCAATGGCCTCAGCACCGAAAAGAACCTGCCGATCAAGTGGTCCCACACGAGCGGCGAGAACATCGCCTGGAAGCTGCCGATGCCGGCGCTGTCCGGATCGACGCCGATCGTCTGGGACGACCGCATCTTCCTGAACGTCGCCGATCCGCTGCCCGATCCGGGCGACAAGCCGAGCCTGCATCTCTGGTCGGTCGACCGTGTGAAGGGCACGATTCTGTGGCAGCGGCCGCTCGGCGGCGGCAATCGCATGCAGCGCAAGCAGAACCAGTCGTCGCCGTCGCCGGTCACCGACGGCACCGGCATCTGGGTGTTGACGGGCACGGGGATCCTGAAGGGTTTCGACTTCGCGGGGAAGGAGTTGTGGGCCCGCGACATCCAGGCGGACTACGGCCGCTTCGGCCTGAACTGGGGCTACGGCTCGTCGCCGCTGCTGCACGGCGACTCGCTCTACGTGCAGGTGCTGCACGGCATGCGCACCGACGATCCGTCGTACCTGCTGCGCATCGACAAGAAGTCGGGGAAGACCACCTGGCGCGTGGAACGGCCGACGAACGCCATTCAGGAATCACCGGATTCGTATACGACCCCGGCGATCGCCAGGGCCGCCAGCGGGGAAGAGCTCGTCATCACCGGCGGCGACGTCGTCACCGGCCACGATCTGACCACGGGCAAGGAGCTGTGGCGCGTCGACGGCCTCAACCCGCAGAACAACCCTGCGTATCGCATCGTGGCTTCGCCGGTGGTGCACGGCGATCTGATTCTGGCGCCGACGCGAGTCCGGCCGATGCTGGCGGTGAAGGCGGGCGGGCGCGGCGACGTCACCAAGTCGCACGTGCTGTGGTCGTTCGACAACGGCCCCGACGTGCCCTCGCCGGTCACGGACGGCACGTACGTGTACTCCGTCACCGATAACGGCGTCGTCTATTGCCTCGACGCCAAGACGGGCAAGGAGGTTTACGGGCGGCAGCGGCTGCGTCCGGGCACCTACAGCGGCTCCTTCGTGCTCGCGGACGGCAAGCTGTACATCACCAACGAAGACGGCGTCACCAGCGTCGTCAAGGCGGGGCCCGAGTTCCAGATCCTGTCCGAGAACGAGTTCGACGACTACTCGCTCAGCTCGCCGGCGATCTCCGGCGGAACGATGTACTTCAGGACGACGAAGTTCCTGTGGGCCATCGCGAATAAACCCTAGCTCAGGTGACGCGATGTTGAAGCTCGCCGCGCTGCTCTCAGCAGCTCTCCTGCTGACGTCCGATACGGACTGGTCGCGGTTCCGCGGGCCGAACGGCACCGGCATCTCGAACACGTCCGGCCTGCCGTCGGATTTCGGCCCGGACAAGAGCGTGATCTGGAAGGCGGCGGTTCCCGGCGGACATTCGTCGCCGGTGCTCACCGAGACGCGCATCTTCATGACCGGCGCGGACGCGAAGACGCTGTTCGTGCTCGCGCTGGATCGCGCGTCCGGGAAGGAGCTGTGGCGCCGCGAGCTGCCGCGCGGGCCGCAGGAGCGGCTCGAGAACGTGAACGGGCCGGCATCGCCGTCGCCGGTCACCGACGGGCAGCGCGTGTTCGCGTTCTTCCAGTCGTTCGGGCTGATCGGCTTCACCGCCGACGGGAAAGAGCTGTGGCGGATGCCGCTCGGGCCGTTCAACATGTTCTACGGCTTCGGCGCCTCGCCGATACTCGTCGACGGCATGGTGATCCTCCCTGTCGATCAGGACACTGCCTCGTACCTGCTCGGCGTCGACGCGGCGACCGGGAAGGTGCGCTACAGGATCGATCGTCCCGGCGTCATCTCCGGCTACTCGACGCCGACGGTCTACGAGCCCAAGGGGCAGCCGAAGCAGATCCTGATCCCCGAGTCGTTTCAACTCTCCGCCTACGACGCGCGGACGGGGCGGCGCGTGTGGTGGGTGCGCGGTCTCGCGTGCGAAATGAAGTCGGTCGTGTCGATCGACGGCGACACGGCGTGGATCAACGGGTGGGGGTTCCCGCAGAACCAGGTCGGCCAGCAGGTGCCGACGATCTCGTGGGAAGAGGGACTGAAGGTCTACGACAGGAACAGGGACGGCCGGATCGGCGGCGACGAGGTGGCCGGCGGCCCGCCGGCGCTGGACAAGATGCTGAGCCCGAAGTACGGCTTCCCGGCGTTCGACGGCAACCGGGACGGGTTCCTGGACTCGGCCGACTGGGGCGTGATGCGGGCGATGCTCGCGTCGGAGAACGGCCTGCTGGCGATCAGGCTGGGCGGCCAGGGAGACATGACCGACGGCGCGATCAAGTGGAAGTACACGCGCCCGGTGCCCCAGGTGCCGTCGACGCTCCTCTACAAGAACGTGCTGTTCATGGTGAACGACAGCGGCATCCTGCTGTCGATCGATCCGGCGACCGGCGCGGTGCTGAAGCAGGGACGGCTGAAGGGGGCGATCGACAAGTACTTCGCGTCGCCGGTGGGAGCCGACGGGAAGGTGTTCCTCGTCAGCCAGGACGGCACGGCGTCGGTGGTCGACGCGAAGGGGGAGTGGGAGATCCTGGCGGTCAATCCCATTGGGGACGAGGTCTTCGCGACGCCGGCCATCGCTGACGGGAGGATCTACCTGCGCACGAAGTCGACGCTGTATGCGTTCGGCGCCGGGCGCCAGGCCCGATGAACCCGTGGCCCTGACCCCGCGGCAGGAGATACGCGTGCTCGTCGGTCTGCTGAAGGGAAGGAGAATCATGATGACGATGATTGCGGCGCTCGCGCTGTCGTTGTTGACCCCGCTGCCGTCCGCGGCGCAGGATTCGAAGCCCGCGATTGAAACGCTGCGCGCCCGCGCGCAGGAGCGGATGCGGCAGGATCTTTCGATCTATTCGCGCGAAGACCTGCGCGCGCTCGAGGAGCTGTACCAGACCGCGAACCGCGACCTGCGCGGCCCCGAGGCGAAGAGCATCCTCCAGCGCGTGGTCAAGGAGTATCCGAAGTCGAACCGCGCCGGGAGTGCGGTGCTCTACCTCGCGCAGATGTCGTCGGGCGCGGAGCGCGAGGCCTACCTCCAGGCGGCGATCAAGGACCACAGCGATACCTGGTACGGCGACGGCGTGCAGGTCGGCGCCCTGGCGCGGGCGCAGCTCGCGCTGTTCTACGCCGCCAACGACAAGCCGTCCGACGCGAAGAAGCTTGCGAAAGAAGTCGAAGAGCGGTTTCCCGGTGCGGTCGACCACGGCGGACGGCCGCTGACCGACATGTTGCGCAGCATCACCGGGCGGTGAGGAGACGTCGCGCGCGATCCTGACGTGAGCCGCGCCTTCCGGCGATCTGCGGAGCACGGTCCACATGGGGTTCGATGCTGTGGGGGATGCTCTGGCGGTCAGCCTCGTGACGCTGTAGACTGCGGCGTGGACGCGGAGTAGGGAGGTGCTTTCATGGCTTCACACGCTCTGGTCTCCGACGAAGCGCGGCGGGATCCCCGTCGGCGGACCGCCCGCAGCCCCCTCACCCAACTCGGATGGCCGCAGTATTGGCTGCTCAGCGCCATTCTCGGCGGGATGCTGGCACTGGTGGCGCTGGCGTTTCTGATCGCGACCCAGACCTAGACGGCGGCGTCGGTTACGGCGCGGCCTTGATCGCGATCACGTTCTTCAGGCCGCGGAAGATGATGAGGCCGTCCGAGATGGCCGGCGTCGCCATCAGCACTTCGCCGACGGAGTTCTTCGAGAGCAGCTCGTAGGTCGGCCCCGCCTTGATCACGAACACGTCGCCGTCTTCGCTGGTGGCGTAGAGCTTCCCGTCCGCGGCGACGAGCGACGCGCTGAAGGAGCCGCCGGTGCCGCCGAGGCGCTCCTGATAGACGCGCTCTCCGGTGGCGACCTTGTAGGCCTGCAGCACGCCGTTGCCCTGCAGCACGTACAGCTGGTCCTGGTAGATGACCGGCGTCGGGATGTACGGGCCGCCGCGCTGCATGCTCCACACGATGTGCGCGTTCTTCGTCTCACCCTGCTTCAGCGTGATGTCGCCGGTGGCGCCGGGCTTGAGCGCGACGATCGGCTGCACGCCGCGATAGCCGTTCGTGATGACGATGAAGCCCGGCCCCATGATCGGGGTGGGAATGGCGATCTCGGAGTTTCCCGAGTACTTCCACAGCTCCTTGCCGGTCATCGGATCGTAGCCGCGCGTGAACGTGGTGGCCTGCGTGACGAGCTCCGCCTTGCCATCCACCTCGAGGATCGACGGCGTCGACCATGACGGGATCTCGTCCCGCTGCGTGCGCCAGACTTCCTTGCCGGTCTGCGTGTCGAACGCGGCGATGAACGAGCCGCGCTGGATGTCGCACTGCACGATCGCCAGGTTCCTGTAGATGATCGGCGAGCTGCCGATGCCCCACTCGTAGTCGGGATCGAAGAACCATCCGGCGTTCAGCACGCCGAGGTCCTTCTTCCAGAGCTGCTTGCCGGTGAAGTCGTAGGCGTAGAGCCCCTCGGACCCGAACGAGACGATGACGACCCGGCCGTCGGTCACCGGCGTGGCAGACGCCTGGCTCGATTTGGGATGGCGCTTGGTCCTGGGAACGCCTTCGTACGCGATCCTGTCCCAGATCACCTTGCCGGTCGCCTTGTCGAGTGCGATCAGGTGCCAGCTGTGCTTCGAGGCGTCGGTCACGGGTTCGACGTCGCCGTACTGGCCGGTGCGGATCCCCTGTTTCGGATCGCTGCCGATCGCGGTGGAGACGAACACGCGGTCTCCCCAGACGATCGGACTCGACACGGCGACGCCGCCGATCGGCGCCTTCCAGGCGACGTTCTCGTTGGCGGGAACGTTCCACTTGACGGCGGTCGGCTTGCCGTCGGCGGTCCCGGCGGCGTTGGCCCCGCGGAACGCGGGCCAGTTCTGCCCTTCGGCGTGGCGCGCGGACAGCGATGCCGCGAGCGCCAGACAGAGCGCGGCGGCCAGAACAGGGCGGCGGATGATCACTTTCCCTCCACGCGGGTATAGACGATGGGCGCCCCCTGCATGGGGGTGATGGTGAAGCTCTTGACGGCCTCTGGGGCGATGTCGAAGACGAAGGTGGCGCCCATGCCGATGGCTTTGAACGTTCGGGCGTCCTGCGCGACGAGCGTGAGCTTCTGTCCGTTGCTCGTGGTGAGATTCAGCCGCGGCGCCGCGACCGTGACGACGATCTCGGCGGTGCCCGTCGGGTTCCGGTACGTGCCGGCAAGGCGCGCGAGCGTCGCCGCCTCGATGGGGAAGTCCTGGTACGGCTTCGCGCCGGCCTTGTCCAGCAGCGCCGCCATCTCGCTCTTGTTCTGCGCGCGCGCCGCTTCGAGCGCGTCGGAGAGCTGCGCCGGCGTCAAACCGCCGCTGTCGAGGACGGTCTGCGCCAGGGAGGTGTCGCCGGACTGCACCGCGGCGGTCAGCGCCATGTCCTTGCCCGGCGCGCCCCTGGCAATCAGCAGCTTGGCGATCTCGGTGTGCTCCGGCTTCTTCTTCTGCGCCGGACCGAGCGAGAGCGCCAGGGGCGTGAAGCCGTAGAAGGTGTCCTTGACCGTCAGATCGGCCCCGCGATCCAGCAGCACCTTCACGACGTCGATGTGGCCATGATCGCAGGCGTAGAACAGCGCGGTGGCGTTGTAGCGGAACTTGGTGTTCACGTCGACGCCGTCGTCGAGCAGCTTCTTCACCGCCGCGGCGTCTCCTTTGCGCGCCGCGTCCTGAAGCTGCTCCGCCTTGGTCAGCGGAGGCGCCTGGGCGAGCGCCAGCGCGGAGATCGAAAAGCAGAGGATCGCGAACTTCATGGAAGCCTCGTTGATCGAATCACGGCGTCAGTTTCATCACCCCGCCCGCATCGCGGACGATCAGGCCGTCGGCGAGGATTACGGGGACGGCCCACGTCTCGCTGTCGGCGATCGTATAGCGGCGTTCTTCGTCGTACTTCGCCGGCGACGGTTTCACGAGCACCAGCTCGCCGCCGGCCGTCAAGAGTAATACGTGCGACGGCGTCAGAAGGATCGAGGCATGGTTGGTGGCGCGCCCCTCGGTGGCCCACTTCAGCGCGCCGGTCGCGGCGTCGACGGCGACGAACTGTCCGCGCCGGCGGCTGGACAGGCCGTAGAGGATGCCGTCCGCGAGCACCGGCGTGCTCATGTACATCGCCACCTCCGGGTTCTTCCACGCCTCGGCCGCCTGCCACTTTCCGCCCGTCCGGGTGAGCGTGTAGGCGTGCGTCCCGGCCCGCGTCCCCGAGACGATCAGGTGCCGGCCCGTCCAGACGGGCGTGACGATGTTCTCGTGCCATTCGTCCGGAAATGGCACGGACCACAGCGAGGTCCCCGCTTTCGCGTCGAGCCCTTCGACGGACCCGTTCGTCATGGTGGCGATCTGCCGCGTGCCGCCGGCCGTGAACGCGACCGGCGACGCGTAGCCCGGCCCCTTGCCCTTCCACGTCCAGCGCTCCGCGCCCGTCTTCGGATCGAGCGCGATGATCCGCCCGCCGTGGACGTCGCTCCCGACCTGCACGATCACCGATCCTCCCTCGAGCAGCGGAGACGCCGCCGTGCCGGTGAAGAGCTTCGAGAGATCCACGCTCGCCGAGTAGTCCTTGCGCCATGCCAGCGCGCCGCTGGCCGCGTTCCACGCCGAGACGATGGCGGAGCCGCCCATGGTGATGACGTGGTCGCCGGCGATCAGCGGCGTCGCATGCGGCCCCTTCGCCATGTTCCCGGCGTACTGGTTCTTGCTGAACGGCGACGTGTACTTCTGCTGCCAGAGCACTTTGCCGCTGGCGAGATCGATCGCCGTCACGACCTCCTCGGGATCCGTGCGGCTGTGGACGAACACGCGCCCCGCGGCAACCACGGGCGAGGAATAGCCCTCGCCCACCGCGGTTCGCCACGCGCGCTTCCACGCCTCCGGCCACTTCGGCGCCGCCGCCGTCGATCCGTTGCGGTCGGGTCCGCGCCACTGCGGCCATTGGGCGGCGCCGGCGCTCAGTCCGACGCTGAGCGCCAGGAGCAGGCTCCCCAGCGACCAGCTCCCCGCTCCCGGACGTCGCGGTGATGTCATCGCGTCTTGCCTATCGCGAAGAGGTGTCTCTCGCCGCGTATGTAGATGGTGCCATTGGCGACGGCAGGGGAAGCGTAGACCGGCTCGCCGACCGAATTCGTCCGCAGCACTTCGTGCACCGGGCCGGCCTTGACGACGAACGTGTCGCCGTCCTCGCTGGTCAGCAGGATCTTGTCGTCGAACGCAATCGGCGAGGCGGTGAAGGTTGCCGGCACCGGTGGACGGCCCCCCTCGTATTTCCGTTCGCCGGTCACCGCGTCGAGGCAGGTCATCAGCCCGGCGTCGCTCACCATGTAGAAGTAGTCGCCAAGCGCGATCGGCGAGGGGACGTAGGCGGCCCCCTTGTTGTAGGTCCACAGCAGCTCGCCGCTGCCCGGGCGCACGGCGAGCGCATTCTTGGACGAACTGCCGGCGGTCAGCAGGACGACGCCCCTGGTCGTCACGGCGCTCGGGATCGGATGGCTGACGGTCCCCCTGGCCTTCCACAACTCCTTGCCGGTCGCCGGATCGTAGGCGACGACCGACTCGGCCCCGGAGGCGATCAGCTCGTCGCGATTCCCGGCGCTCACCACGAGCGGCGTCGCCCAGCTGCGCCGGTGCGCGCGCGCCGTCCGCCACACTTCGTCGCCGTTCCTGCGGTTCAAGGCGATCAGGAACGACCCGTCGCCCATTTCCTGATCGCACTGCACGATGATCAGGTCCTTGTAGAGGATGGGGGAGGTGCCGGGTCCCATCCCGGCCTTGATGATCGGCCCGAGATCCTTCTTCCAGGCCAGGGAGCCCTCGAACGAGTAGGCGTAGAGTCCCGCGGACTCGAAGAATGCGTACGCGCGCTCGCCGTCCGTCACCATCGTCGATGTCGCGTAGGTGTTCTTCTTGTGGCGATCGTCGGCCATCGTGCCGTCGTAGGCGGTGCGCTCCCAGACGATCTTCCCGGTCGCGGTGTCGACGGCGAAGACCTTCAGCGTGTGCCGGTAATCGACGTCGAGCGTATCGGGGTGCACGTAGCCGGGCTGCCGGTTGAAATCCAGGTGCACGGGCGCCTTCCGGCCGGGCACGTGCGCTCCTTTGATCGCGGTGGTGACGAAGAGGCGGTTGCGCCAGACGATCGGCGACGAGTGGCCGCGACCGGGGATTTCAGTCTTCCACTTGATATTGACGGCCGGGGTGCCTGCTGCCGCGGCGGCCCATTCGAGCGGCAGGTCCCTTTCGGCGGAGATGCCGTGCCCGCCGGGGCCGCGCCATTGCGGCCATTCCTGGTTCGCGGCGCTGGCCGTTGCGCTGAGCGCCGCGAGCAAACTCCCGACTGCCCAACGCCCAACCCCCAAGCGTCCGGGGATCATGACGCCGGACGGAAGTACAGCACCATCGCGGCGCCCGCCGAGGCGAGCAGGAAACCGACATAGAGCATCGGATTGATCGCGCTCCGGGGCGGATGGATCGCCATGCTGAC
This sequence comes from Vicinamibacterales bacterium, assembly GCA_035699745.1. Classification (NCBI taxonomy): domain Bacteria; kingdom Pseudomonadati; phylum Acidobacteriota; class Vicinamibacteria; order Vicinamibacterales; species Vicinamibacterales bacterium. Next base: position 57,500 of record DASSPH010000054.1, on the reverse strand, counting down.
CAGCACGTTCACGATCGGCGCGCCGCCGAAGACCAGCGGCATGACGTAGAGGGGCAGTCCGCCGGTCCGGAACGCATAGATGATGCACGCCGCGCCGGCGGCGCCGAGCGCGCCGGCGATCGTCGCCATGACCAGGCCGCCGCCGTTGAAATTCGACATCCCGCCCTGCGCCGAGAGCGCCGCCACCGGCACCAGCACCCCGATCAGGAAGTAGGCGACGCCGACACAGAGCAGCGCCTTCAAGGGATTGCCGAGCATCACCTGGCCGCGGTGCAGCAGCACGCCGTAGGCGCCCCACGACAGCACCGCCCCGGCGACGAACAGTATCCACATACGACCTCTCGATTGAACCGCAGAGCTGACAGCCATAAGGAAGGAGGTGATTCTACACGCGGCGGCTGAGTTCGTCCGGCAGGAACAGCTCGTTCGCCTTCTCCGGCGCGTCCGCCGTCGCCGTGCCGGCATCCCACGCCGGGATCACGTGCCGGTTCTCCGGGTACATCTCTTCCATCGGTGCCCAGACCTTGTCGACGCGATCGTCGAACAGGTCGCCGATCAGCAGGTCCGTCACCGTGCCGCGCATCTCCGGATGGTGGCGCATGAAGTTGCCGAAGCTGAAACCGGCGTAGTACTCGCAGACCAGGCGCCGCATGCGATCGACGCCGACGTTGAAGTTCTGCGCCCAGCGTCCGAGCTGCGCCTCCGAGGTGTCTCCCTTTTTCAGGCCGTCGGCGATCGCGTCCGCCGCGAGCTCGCCGGACTTCAGCGCCAGCAGGACGCCGGAGGAATACAGCGGGTCGAGGAACCCCCAGGCGTCGCCGACCAGCACCCATCCGTCGCCGGATGCGCGCGTGGTCCGGTAGGAATAATCCTTGGTGGCAAAGAAGCCGGTGACGCGCCCCGCCATCTCGATGCGTTTCCTGACCGCGGGCGTCCGCTCGACTTCTTCGTCGTAGATCGCGCCGAAGTCCTTGCCGCGTCCCTTGAAGAGATAGTCGAACGGCGCGACCACGCCGACCGACACGATGTTGTCGTGCTGCGGAATGTACCAGAACCATCCCTTCCGGTCGGGCGTCTGCAGCACCATCGTCGCTCCCTCGTCCTTGCCGGTGTCGCGGTAGGCGCCCTCCCAGTAGGTCCAGATCGCCCCTTTGTTGAGGATCGGGTCCCAGACGCGCAGGCCGAGGCGGTTGGCAATGAGGCCGTTCTGACCGCTGGCGTCGACGACCACGCTGGCGCGGACCTCGCGGTCTTTCAGCCGAACGCCGACCGCCCGCGGGCCTCCTGGTCCGCCCGACGCCGCGGGCTCGAAGATGACGTCCATCACCCGGACGCCCTCCTGCGCGTCGACGCCGTGCGCCCGGGCGTTCTCGAGCAGCATCTGATCGAACTCGCTCCGCACCACCTGCCACGTCTGCGAGCACTCGTGCGGCTTGTTGTCCCAGAAATAGAACGGCGCCGATTCCTTGCCCTGGGCGTTCACGAACTGCACGCTGTACTTCTTGACGAAGTGGCTCTTCTGCATCCGCTCGAGCATGTTGAGCCGCTTCAGCACCCAGTACGTTTCGGGAATCAGCGATTCGCCGATATGAAAGCGCGGGAAGCGCTCGCGCTCGAACAGCTGCACGCGCAGGCCCTGCTGCGCCAACAGCGTGGAGACGGTGGACCCGGCGGGTCCGCCGCCGATGACGACGACGTCTGGATGCTGCATCGGTGAAAAGTTCCGCTGTCGCGCTATCCGCTGTCCGCCATGCGCTGTGCGAAAGGCGCGAGACGCCCGGCCACGTCACCGGGGATGTCCGCTGACTTGATGCTGCCGTCAGCCAGTCGTGCGACGCAGGCGATCTTCCACGCGGCCCCGGCGATCTTCTCGCCGTTCCGCGTGATCTCGCCCGTGTAGGCGATGGTGCGCTTCGTCATCTCCGCGATCCGCACCGCGATCTCGAACTCCTGTTCGAACTTCAGCGGCCGGTGGAACTCGCACGAGGCGGAGACGCGCGGCCATCCAATCGGCGAGCGTTCTGGATGGATGCTCAGGCCGGCCTGGCGCCAGAGCGCGTGCTCGGCGTCCTCGAAATAGCGGAAGAAGTTCGAGAAATGCACCAGACCCGCGACGTCGGTCTCGGAGAACAGCACACGCCTGGACACCCGGAATTCCTTCTGTGCTCGATCTTCAGCCATCGACCCTCGACCCTCGACCCTCGATTCTCGCCAGTCGGTCATGTGTAACGAATGTTCGTGTGCTGTGGCAGGAAGAAGCGCGGCAGCAATGAATCGACGCGCAGCAGGCCATCGCGGGTCAGCGTCACGCCGAGGGGCGTCGCCTCCGCCAGGTAGCCGTCCGCGCGCAAGGCGGTCCACTGCTCGTCGAACTGGCGGACGATGTCGGCGTGGTACTTCGCGGCGAAATAGGCGGGATCGAGCCGTCCTTTTTTCAGCTGCAGCACCAGTTCCCGGCGCATCCGCTCTTCCAGGGTCGGGCGATACGCCCGTCCGAGCGGCAGTTCGCCGCGGAGCACGGCCTCGCTGTAGGCCTCCCACGTGTCGCGGTTCTGCAGGTGTACGCCGTTGACGTGGCCGAACGAGGCGACGCCGAGCCCCGCCATGTCGGCCCCCTGCCAGAGGCGGTCGCGGTAGACGAACTGCGTCTTCGCGGGATCCTTGACCGCGGTGTAGGCGCTGCGGATGTGATACCCGGCGCGCTCGAGCGCCTCGAACGCGTCCCGCACCCACCGCCGCTTGGTGTCCCAGCCGGCGAGCGAGCCGGTCATCTGTCCGGTCTTGTTCAGGAGGTCCTTGCTGATCGTGGTGTTGTAGGGCAGCTCCATCTGATAGATGGTGACGCTGTCCGGGTCGAGCGCCAGCGTGCGTTCGACGTTGCGCCGCCAGTTCTCGTCGCTCTCGCCGAGCATGCCGGCGATCAGATCGATGTTGATCTGCGGGAACTCGAGCGATCGCGCGAAGCGGTAGGCGGTCTCGATCTCCGGCGAGCGGTGGGCGCGGCCGTTGATCTCGAGAATGCGGTCGTCGAAGTTCTCGACGCCCAGGCTGAGACGGGTGACGCCCATCCTGCGGATCGCGGTCAGCTTGTGCTGCGTCAGCGTGCCCGGCTCGCACTCGAAGGTGATTTCCTCGGCCTGGTTCCATGGCGTGACGGCGGTGAGGCGGTCGACCAGCCCCTGGAGTTGCGCCGTGGACAGGAACGACGGAGTGCCGCCGCCGAAGTAGACGAAGTTCAGCGGCCTCCCGGCCACGGCCGGCTGCGCCGCGTACAACTCCCACTCGCGCGCGAGGACGTCGAGGTACTGGCCGATTTCCTGGGCGTTCTTGTCGGTGTAGACGCGGAAGTAGCAGAAGTGGCAGCGCTTGCGGCAGAAGGGAATGTGGAGGTAGAGGCCGAGCGGCGTCCCGGGCACGGCTGGTGCCGCCAGCGCCGGCACCGCGTCATGCGCCACCGCCTCCGGCGACCACACCGAGAACGGCGGGTAGGTGGCGACGAAGTAGCTGCCGACTTCCGGCTCGGCGAGTCCCGCTGATGGCGTGTCTGCCATTCCTGTCCTTTAATCGAAGGAAGCGAAGGAGGTGAAGGTTTCGAAGGAACTTCGAAGGAGACCAGTCAGGGATTCGAAGGTTCGACGGTCGAAGGAACGTCGACTCCCGTTCACTGCGAACTCAGACGCGCTCCTTCGACCGCCGACCCTTCGCCCTTCGATCCTTCGGACGCGGACGCGAAGCCCCTTCGCCTCCTTCGCCCGCTTCGACTCCTTCGATTGAACTCGTTTCACCCGAAGCAATAAATCCGGCCGTCCTGCGCGCCGATCACGAGACGGCCGCCGGCGATCGCCGGCGAGGCGGTCAGCGCGTCGCCGACCTCGTACTCCCAGCGCTTCGCCCCCGTTTTCGCGTCCAGGGCGTAGAGCCGGCCGTCGCTCGATCCGACGAACACGCGTCCGCCGGCCAGCGTCGGCGAGGAATCCACGCGGGCCCGGGTGGCGAACTTCCATGCCGCCTTGCCGGTCGCGGCGTCGATGGCGTGCACCGACTTGTCGCGACCGCCGATGATCACGCGGCCGCCGGCCAACGCCGGCGACGAGTTGAACGGGAACTGGCGATCCGGATCCTGATAGCGCCACGCGATCTTCCGCGCCTTCAGGTCCACCGCAACCACATCGTTGGCATACGTGCCGAGATAGGCGCGGGTGCCGTCGATGACGGTGGAGGAGCCGGTGTTGGCGTCGAGCCGCACGCTGAACAGCACCTTGCCGTCGGCGAGGCGCACGGCGCGGAACTCTTCGTCGCAGCCGCCGAAGTAGATGGTGCCGTCGACGACCGCCGGCGTCGCGTGGACCTGGCCGTCCGTCTTCAGCTTCCACTTCAACGCGCCCGTCTTCGCATCGAGCGCGTAGAGGTGAGTGTCGTACGAGCCGATCAGCACCATGGCGCCGGCCGGCACCGGCGACGACTTGATCTCGCTCCCGGTCCTGAACGTCCACGCCTTGGAGCCGTCTTTCACGCGCACCGCATGGAAGACGCCGGCGAGGTCGCCGATGTAAACAAGGTCCCCGGCGACGGCCGGCGAGGACTCGCCGAGCAGATTCCCGGTCGCGTACTTCCACCGCAGCTTGCCGGTCGCCAGGTCGATCGCCAGCAGCTCGCCGCTCCCGGCGCCGGCGTAGACCACGCCGTCGACGATCGCGGCCGACGACTCGATCGTTTCCCCCGCCTCGTAGGTCCACTTCAGCGACAGCGTCGCCGGCAGATCCGCGGCCGCGATGCCGCTCAGGCGCGAGTCCCCGCGAAACTGCGTCCAGTTGGCAGCCGGCGTGGCCTGCGCCGAGACGCGCAACGCCGCGCGCTCCGCCACAAAGGTCACGAAGACCACGAAGATCACGAGGAAAACCCAATTGGTCTTCTTGGAGATCTTCGGGATCTTTGTGGTCTTTGTGCTGGAACGTGAACCCGTCCGGCGGTTACTTTCCATCAGTGGAAACCGCGATCAGCTGATTGCGGTTGTTGAAGAACAGCCGGCCGTTCGCGGGCACCATGGTGGCGTAGACCGCGCTGCCCATGTTCATCTCGGAGATGACCTTCTTGGTCTTCGCCGCCTCGAGCACCACGATGTCGCCGTCCTCGTCGCCGAGGTAGACCTTGCCGTCGATCACCATCGCCGAGCCCCACACTGCGGCGAACACGTCGTGCGTCCAGTAGGCCTGGCCCGTCCTGGCGTCGAGGCAGTGCAGGAAGCCGCTGAAGTCGGGGATGAACACCAGGCCGTTGTAGATCGCCGCCGTCGAGATCGATCGGCGGATCTTGTCGTAGTGCCACACCAGGCCCGTCTTGGTGATGTCGCCCCGCTTGGTCGCGTCGATCGCGTACATGTGGCCCACGCCCTCGCCGTGCTCCGGATCCTGTCCGTTGGCGATATAGACCTTGTCTTCCCAGATCACCGGCGTGCTGATCACTTCGTTGCGGGTCTTCGGCCAGACCGAGTCCTTCGGGTTGGTGTCGAACTCCCACAGCTTCTTGCCGGTGAGCACCTCGTAGCCGCGCACCCAGCCGTCTCCCTGCGCGCTGACGAGTTGATCGACGCCGCCGATCTTGCCGACCGAGGGGGTCGACCACTGCCCGTGCAGGATGTTCTTGCCGACCGAGTTGTCTTCCCACGCCAGCTCTCCGGTCACCTTGTCGACCGCGATCACCGACGGCGCCTTCGGCGACGGGACGTTGACGTGGCTCTCGTCCTGGCCGTTCGAGGTGCTGACGAAGATCAGGTTGCCGAACGACACCGGCGACGAGTTCGAGAGGTTGTGCGGGTAGGACCCCACTTCCTCCATCATGTCGAACTGCCAGAGCACGTCCGCGTCTTTCGGCCCGGTGAGCTTCTCGTTGGTGACCGGTCCCTGGTTGCCGTCCTTGAAGCCGTTGATGTCCAGGCAGAGCAGCACGCCGCGGTTGCTCACGTAGTACAGCTTGGTGCCTTCGACCAGCGGCGACGAGGCGATTCCCTGATACGGCCAGTCGTTGGCGCGCCCCGACGCGAGCTTCTCGTGCGTCTGCTGCCACAGGAACTCGCCGGTGTCCTCCTTGAACGCCATCAGCACGCCGCGATCGCCCGGCTGCTTCGGATCCCGCATGCCCTCGTTGTTGGTGCCGACGAACACCATGCCGCCGGCGACGACCGCGTTGCCGTAGCTCTGCGATCCGAGATCCGCCACCCACTTGACGTTCTTCTTCGTCTTGAGGTCCCACTCGGTGGGCAGCCCCTTCATCGACGAGACCATGTTGCGGTCCGGCGTGCCGCCCCACATCGGCCAGTCCTTCGATCCCGGAGGATCGCCGGCCGACAGCAGCACGCCCGCGAGGCCGACCAGAGCGGAGGAGACGAATATCTTCTTCATTGATTTGACGTCACTTTGATGTTGTCGATGGCGGCGCCGTAATCCGCGTCGATGAAAAATCCCGGCGCCCCCTTCTTGTTGCCGATCGGATCGAGCTTCTCGATCATCCAGTTCGCCGGTTCCGGCTGCCCGGCCGGCCACGCCTTGCCGCGCGCGCGGACCCGCCCGTCCGGCATGTTCTCGACGCGCAGCTTCAGATGGATCCAGGTGTCGGGCTTCCACTCGAACGGCGCCACCGCCGACCGCGTCGTCTCCGGCCCCCACGACTCGATCTTCATCACCTGGTCGTTGCCGTAGATGACCAACGAGTAGCGCTGGGCGGTGACCCCCAGCGCCGGCATCTGGCGCCGCCGCGACGTGCCGCGGACATCCGCTTCGATCGTGTAGTTGGCGAGATCGACCGGACCGACGAACGCGCGATAGCGCTTGAAGATCGTCTCGTCAGGCTGCTTCACCAGCGCCTTCTGTCCGTCGATCGTGCCCACGGCCGTCCGCGCGGTACCGACGATGATCCAGCCGGGGGGGACGGTCTTCTCTTCCATCGCGTCGAACGTCTCCGTCCACGGCAGCTGGCGGACGACGCGGGCGCGGGCGTCGCCGGACAGCGCGCCGAGCGTGGCTTTGATCACGCCGGCCTGCTCCGCCGTTCCGGGATCCGGCGTGAACGTGCCGTCGGCCGCGACCGTTCCCTTCAGGCCGGTGAGCGTCCACGTCGCGCCGGTTTCCTCTTTCAACAGCCGCCCCTGCGCGTCGAACGACTTGACGTGCAGCTTCACCGCCTGCCCGGGCTTGAGCACCAGCTCCGTCGGGGACACCTGCAGCCACGCCGGCGCTCCCTGCCCGGCGGCGAACGGTTCGTCCACCGCCAACCCGGTCTGCGGCTTCGCCGCTTTCGAGCCGATCGCATACACCGCGCCGGTGGACGCGAAGAAGATGCGCCCGCGCGACACCGCCATGCCGCCGAACACCGGTTCGGGCACCCCGGCGGATTGCCCGGCGTTCTCATCGGTGCTGGGCGGCAGTTCGACTTCGCTCAGGATCTCGGCGCGATCGGGATGCGGCCGGACGATGAAGACCTTGCCCCCCTCGGTGCCGAAGTACAGCTTGCCGTCCGCGAGCACCGGCGGCGCCTTCTGCGCCGTGCCGACCGCCGCGGTCCACAGCACCGTGCCCTTCTCGAGATCGAAGGCCTTCAACTGACCGACGTTGTCGATCTGATAGACCCGGCCGCTGTCGGCGATCGGCGACGAGAAGCCGTACTGGCTGCCGTGGTGCGCCCACAGCGTGGTCTTGATCTCCCCCTTCTGCGAGCCGTCGATCGCGGCAATCAGTCCGAGCTCCGGTGTGTCGAGGTTCTCGTCGCCGTGCGAGACGATCACCGTCTTGCCCGACACCGCCACGCCGGTATTGACGGCGCGCTTCGCGGCCATGAAGCTCCAGACCTTCTCGCCGGTCTGCGCCTTCATGGCGTAGACGCCGCCGTCGCCACTTCCGCTGATCAGGAGGCGCGTGCCGTCGATGGTCGCGATCACCGGCGCCGAGTAATTGGTGTCGTACGGCCGGCCGCCGGGGCTGGCGATCCAGATGATGTCGCCGGTCCGCTTGTCGAGCGCGACGAAGCGATGCTGGCGCGACGCACCGGTCCCCCAGCTCGAGATCGCGGCGCTGACGATGACCAGGTTCCCGTCGACGATTGGCGACGACGTGCGGCCGCCGTGCGTGGTGAAGGCGGCGAACTCTTCGCCGATCGACCGATCCCACAGGAGCTTGCCGTCCTTGCTCAGCGCGAGGACGGTGGCGCCGACGCCCATCGCGTAGATGTTGCCGGTCTCGGGATCGGCAGCCGGCGACGCCCAGCCGACGCGATGCGGCGGCACGTCGCTCTGGAAGACGTTGAACTTGTATTCCCAGACGGGCTTGCCGGTGTCGGCGTCGAGCGCCATCACGCGCTCCTGCAGCGATGCGCCGAGCCCGGAGGGGTTCTGCACGTACACCCGGTTGCCCATTACGAGCGGGGCCGAACGTCCGCCGTACGGCGCGCGCCAGAGGAAGTTCTCCCCCTTCAGCGCCCACTTGTCGATCAGTCCCTGTTCGAGCGACCGGCCGTCCCGGAACGGGCCGCGCGCGTCGGGCCAGTCGCCGAGCGCCACCTTTCGCCCCGCGGGCGGCGTGCCGGCCCCCGGGCGCGCCGCGGGGCCCTGCGCCGCTGTCAACGTTCCGAGCACGACCATCGCGGCCGTCAGACAGAGTCGTTTCAGCATGATCCTCACTCGATTACGCCATCTTACCGCACGACGTTTCGCGCCTCAGCCGCGCCGGCGGCGTGACGAATGGTGTGATTGCCGAGGAACTTTCGCCGCGTTTTCCCGTTGCATAATGGATGACCATGCGATTGAGTGTGTTCACGTTCGTCCTGCTGACCCCCGCGCTCGCCTCGGCGCAATCCGTCCCGCCGCCCACCGTCACGCATCCCACGGTCACCGTCACCGCGCAGAAGGAGCCCGCCGATCCGCAGGGTCTGCCGGTCAGCGTGACCGTCGTCCCGCTGGAGGCCCTGTGGAACGGCGGGATGACGACCATCGGCGAGCTGTCGCTGCACGCGCCGAACACGTATTTCAGTGATTTCACCGCCCGGAAGCTGAGCAACCCGCGGTTCCGCGGTCTCGGGTCGAGCCCCGCCAACCCGGCGGTCACGACCTATATAGATGGCGTCCCGCAGCTGAACACCAACTCGTCCAGCATCGAGCTGCTCGACGTGAACCAGGTCGAATTCGTCCGCGGACCGCAGAGCATGCTGTTCGGCCGCAACACCCTCGGCGGCGTGGTCAACATCTCCAGCGCGAGGCCGTCCTTGTCCAGGTGGACCGGCTCGGCCATCGTGCCGTTCGGCAACTTCGCGTCCTGGGACGTGCGCGCCAACGCATCCGGGCCGATCGGCAGCAAGGCGGCGGTCGGCTTCGCGATCGCGCACGCCGAGCGCGACGGCTTCACCACCAACGACGTCACCGGCAACGATCTCGACTACCGCGACGGCACCTCCGCCAAGGCGCAGCTGCTGCTCACGCCGGCGGCGAACTGGGAGGCGCGCCTGATCTACACCGGCGAGCGCGGGCGCGACGGGGATTACGCCCTGATGGATCTCGGCTCGCTGCGGACCAATCCGCGCCGCGCGCAGCGCGACTTCGAAGGGCACACCGATCGCGACGTGCACGCCACGACGGTGACGGCGCGCCGCACCGGCGCGCTGACGTTCACCTCGACGACCGGGTTCGTCAACTGGAAGACGCTGGACGAGACCGATCTCGACTACACGCCGCTGCCGCTGATCACGCGGAGCAACGAGGAGAAGGATTTCCAGTTCACGCAGGAGGTCCGCGTCGCCTCGGGCGCCGGCGGCGTCCCGCTCGCCGGGTCCGGATCCCTCAGGTGGCAGGCCGGCGTGTTCCTCTTCACGCAGAATTACGAGCAGGACGCCACGAACACGTTCGCGCCGTTCGTGCTCTCGCCCGTGTTCGCGTTCGGCGCGACGCAGGATGCGCGCGCGGCTCTCGACGACACCGGCGTCGGGCTGTACGGCAACGGCACCCTGACGTTCGACAAGCTCGACGTGACGCTGGGGGCGCGCTTCGATCGCGAGAACCGCAAGGGTGTGCTGACCAACATCCTCGGCGCGCCGAACATCGGCGCGTTCCCGGTCACCCTCACGGTCGAGGAGTCGTTCGCCAACGTCTCGCCGCAGGCGGCGGCGGCGTACCGCGTCGCCCCTGACGCGATGGTCTACGCCTCGCTGACCGGCGGGTTCAAGGCCGGCGGGTTCAACCCCTCGTCGCCGACCGGGCAGGAGGTCTACGACGAAGAGAAGTCGTGGAACGTCGAAGGCGGTCTGAAGACGTCGTGGCTCTCGCGCCGCGTGACGGCCAACGTGGCGGTGTTCACCATCGACTGGACCGATCTGCAGCTGAACCTGCCGAACCCCGCCGTGCCGGGGCAGTTCTACATCGCCAACGTCGGCAGCGCGCGCAGCAGCGGCGTCGAGGTGGAAGTGAACGGCCGCGCGCGCGACGGCGTCGATCTCTTCGCCACGTTCGGCTACACCCGCGCGCGCTTCGGCGCCGGGACGCTGTCGAGCGGCGTGAGCGTGGCCGAGAACAAGGTACCCAACACGCCGGACTACACCGCGTCGTTCGGCGCCCGGCTCTCGCGCGCGCTGACGCCCGGCGTCACGCTGTACGGCGGCGGCGAAGCGGTGTTCTACGGCGCGTTCAAGTACGACGACATGAATCTCGCCGGCCAGGACGCCTATGCGCTCGTCAATATCCGCGGCGGCGCCCGCGGCCGGCGGCTCTTCGCGGAAGGCTGGATCCGGAACGCGTTCGACACCCACTACGTCCCGGTCGCCTTCGCCTACGGCCAGCTCGCGCAATCCGGTTTCATCGGCGAGTCCGGCAGACCTCGCACGTTCGGGATCACCGCCGGGATCAGTTTCTGAGATGCGCAAGGAGACGAGACGATGAATAAACCCCTGTCCGTCGCAGCCGCGACGGTCTTGAGTATCGCCACCATCCACGCCGCTGACTGGCCCCAGTGGCAGGGGGCGGATCGCACGCGGGTGTCGAGGGAAACGGGGCTGCTCAAGCAGTGGCCCGCGAACGGCCCGTCCGTGGTCTGGACGGCGTCGGGGCTGGGCAACGGCTACGGATCGATGGCGGTCGCCGGCGAGCGCGTCTACGTGCAGGGCACGCGCGGCGGCAACAGCATCGTCGTGGCGCTGAACCGGGCTGACGGCAAGGAAGTGTGGTCGAAAGCGCTCGGCCGGAGCGGCGATGACGATCGCGGGCCGGGTCCCCGCGGCACGCCGACCGTGGACGGCGACCGCCTTTACGTGCTGACCGAGAACGGCGATCTCGCCAGCCTCAAGACGGACGGCACCGCCGTGTGGCAGCGCAACATCCTGCGCGAGTTCGGCGGCCGTCAGCTCCAGTGGCTGATCAGCGAGTCGCCGCTGGTCGACGGCGCGCACCTCGTCGTCAGTCCCGGCGGGCCGGGCGCCGGCATGGTGAAGCTGGACAAGATGACGGGCAGGACGGTGTGGCAGGCGAGCGAACTGAGCGACCCCGCGGGCTATTCGTCGGCGATCGCCGCCGACGTGCAGGGGGTGCGCACCTACCTGACGTTCACCGCCGGCGCGGGCGTTGGCGTTCGCGCGTCGGACGGCAAGGTGATGTTCCGCTACGACCGTGCCGCGAACCGTGTCGCCAACATCACGACGCCGGTGTTCTTCGAGAACAAAGTGTTCTTCACCTCTGCGTATGACACCGGCGCCGGGCTGGTGAGCCTGTCGGCGCAGAACGGCGCCGTTTCCGCGCAGGAGGTGTACTTCACGCGCGAGATGAAGAACCATCACGGCGGCGTCGTCCTGCACAACGGGTATCTGTACGGCTTCGACGACTCGATCCTGACCTGCCTCGAGTTCGCGAGCGGCAAGCGGATGTGGCGGGATCGCAGCGTCGGCAAGGGATCGCTGATTCTCGCCGACGGCGATCTCTACATCCTCGGGGAGAACAACACCGTCGGCCTCGCCGCCGCGAGCTCGAGCGGATATCAGGAGAAGGGCCGCTTCTCGATCGCGGACAAGGGACTTCCGAGCTGGGCGCACCCGGTGGTGAGCGGCGGACGGCTGTATATCCGCAACCAGGATTCGCTCATGGCGTACGACGTCAAGGCGAAGTAGACGCATGGACGCTGCGATCCGCGATCACCTCGCCCGCGCCCTGGCGTGGGAAGACGCGCACGTCGGCATCGACAAGGCGCTCGCCGGCATTCCCGCCGACAAGCGCGGCGCGCGTCCGCCGGGCTTCGAGCACTCGCTGTGGCATCAGCTCGAGCACATCAGGATTGCGCAGGAGGACATCCTGGATTTCTGCGTCAAGCCGAAGTACGAGCACACGATGAAGTGGCCGGACGACTACTGGCCGGCGGCGCCGGCGCCGCCGGACGGCAAGGCCTGGGACGAGAGCCTCGCGGCCTACGTGCGCGACCGCAAGACGCTCGAACGCCTCGCGCGCGAGACGCCCGATCTCACCGCCCTGGTGCCGACCGGCAAGGGGACGCAGACGTACCTGCGTGCCCTTCTCCTCGTCATCGATCACGCCGCCTATCACGTCGGCCAGATCGTCGAGCTTCGACGCGCGCTCGGCATCTGGCCGTAGCAGTCCCGCCCGTACGGGTGATGCGCCATCGCCGCGATCCGCGAGAGGATCGCGGCATGGCTACCACCTCTCTCCTCGCCCAGCTCTCGAACGAATTCGCCGGCATCGCCGCGGCCGCCGCGCCGTCCGTCGTGCAGGTGCACGGACGCCATCGCCCCGGCACCGGCGTCGTCTTCGCGGAGAACGTCGTCTTGACGACGACGAGATCGATCGGACGCGACGAGGGATTGCGCGTCGTCCGGCCGGACGGCTCCGCGGCGGAGGCGGAGCTCGCCGGCTGGGACCCGGCGACGAACCTCGCCGTTCTGAGGGTGCCCGATCTGGGGCTGTCGCCGTTCGAGCCGGCGGAGCAGCCGCCGCGCGTCGGGAGTCTGGCGCTCGCAGTCGCGCGCTCGTGGAGCAACGCGGTCACCGTCAGCGCCGGGATCGTGTCGGTGATCGGCGGCCCGCTGCAGACCGGACGCCGGCGGACGATCGACCAGATCTTCCGGACCACCGCGCCGATGCACGATGGCTTCTCCGGCGGCGCGTTCCTCGATTCGGCCGGCGCGCTCGCCGGGGTTGCCACCGCGGCGCGGATCCGCGGACTCGGCGTCGTCATCCCCGCGGGCATTGCCTGGAAGACCGCGGCGGCGATTCTCGAGCACGGCGGCGCGCGGCGCGGATACCTGGGGGTGGCGGCACAGCAGGTGCAGATTTCAGCAGAGTCGGCCGGCGGGCGCGATCGGGGGGCGCTGGTCGTCGCCGTGACTGGCGGGAGCCCGGCGGCACGGGGCGGCGTCATAGTAGGTGACGTGATCCTCGACCTGGACGGTCAGCCGGTGGCTTCGCCCGACGATCTGCTCGATATTCTTCGCGGCGATCGTGTGGGGCCCCCGTTGACGCTGCGCGTGCTGCGGGGCGGCGTTCCGGCCGATGTCACGGTGACGCTGGAGGAGCGGCCTGCGTGATCCTCGCGTAGTCCTCGTCGGTCCGCCGGCGGTCCGCGCGCGTCTGCGCACGCTTCTGAACGGCGCGCTGCCGATCGCGGCCGAGGCGCGGGATGCGTCCGAGGCGCGGGCGGTGGGCGGCGACGTCTGGATCGTCGCCCCCGACGAGGCGCCGTGGTCCGGCGCAGACGACTTCGTTGCCGCCGAACCCCTCACCGCGCGCGAAGTGCAGGTGCTCGAGCTGCTCGCCGAAGGACTGTCGAACAAGGGGATCGCGGCGCGGCTGGGGATCAGCGATCAGACGGTGAAGTTCCACGTCGCGTCGATCGCGGGAAAGCTGGACGCGCCGTCCCGGACCGCGATCGTGCGGCGGGCGGTGCGGCGCGGCTTGATCGCGCTCTGACCGTCTTCATTTTGCTTCCGCCGGGACGACCGTGAGCTGCCGGCGTGCGCCGCGCCGCAGGACGACGACCGGCGTCGGCACGCCAATCCGCTCTTCCGTCAACAGCTTGTGCAGCTCGTCGATGCCCGGAACCAGGCTGCCGGCCATCGCGATGATGATGTCTCCTTCACGGAAGCCGGCGGTCTCCGCAGGGCTTCCGGGCTCCACCGCGGCGACCTGCACGCCGGCGGCGGCGGCCACCTGGTGCGCGCGGGCGAGCGCGGCCGGCACGGTGACCGTCTGGCCGGCGAACCCGATGACGCTGCGGCGGATGCGGCCGTCGCGCATCAAGCGCGCGGCGACATACCGCGCGGTATTGCTCGCGATCGAGAACGACAGCCCCTGGGCGCCGAGGATGATCGCGGTGTTCACGCCGATCGCGCGCGCCCGCGAGTCGATCAACGGACCGCCCGAGTTCCCCGGGTTCAACGCGGCGTCGCTCTGGAGGATGTCGTCCATCAGGCGCCCCGTTCGCGACCGCAGCGATCGTCCAAGCGCGCTGACCACGCCGGAGGTGACGGAGTGCTGCAGTCCGTGCGGCGTGCCGATGGCGATGGCGATCTGCCCCACTCGCACCGCGCGGGAGTCCGCGAAGGCAATCCACGGCAGCGGCCCGGCGTCGCCGTCCCGTCCAGTCACTCGCAGGACGGCGAGGTCGGTGTGCGGATCGTCGCCGACGAGATCCGCCGCGAGGGTGCGTCCGTCAGGCAGCGCGACGGTGATGCGGCCGGCACCCCGGATGACGTGGCTGTTGGTGAGCAGGAAGCCGTCGGGCGTGAACAGGAACCCGGATCCCTGCCCGCGGCCGGCTTCAATCCGTCCGACGGCCGGTCCGGCGACGTCGACGGCGCTGACGACGGTGCGGGAGAAGTCGTCGAGCAGATCGGCATCTGACCACGCATCGGGCCGGGCCGGCATCTCCGGATCCTAGCGATCCGGTCGGCGTCCCGCCTCACCCATTTGGGCGGTGCGGATGCGCCCCGGCCCGCGTCGCCGTCCACGGCGGCCGCCCGGCCGCCGCGCTGCCGGATCTCCTGCACTCCCGCGTCCCGCGCTCGCGGCGGTTGCGAGCCGCGAGCAAGACCCGCGCCCCGGGGAGTGGATGGGCTCGAAGGTGCCCTCGGCGCGATGCGGCGATAATGGCGCCGTGATTGCGATCGCCCGCCGCGCCGCCGACAGTACGCAGTTTCAGCATTTCATCCTCGCCGTGATCGTTCTCGCCGCGATTCTCATCGGGGTCGAGACGTCGCCGGCGCTCACGGCGCGGTACCGCCCGATCATCGCCGCGGCCGAGGTCCTGATTCAGGGCATCTTCGTCATCGAGATCACGATCCGCCTGCTGGCGTGCTGGCCGCGCGTCGGGGCGTTTTTCAGAAACGGCTGGAACGTTTTCGACTTCGTCGTCGTCGCCGCGTCGCTGCTGCCGCAGGCCGGCCCCTTTGCGATGGTCGCGCGCCTCGCGCGCCTGATGCGGGTGACCCGCCTGGTCTCGACCTTTCCCGAGCTGCGGCTGATCATCGGCACCATGGTCCGCTCCATCCCGTCGATGGGGCACGTGATCCTGCTGCTCAGCCTGCTGCTCTACGTCTACGCCGTGCTCGGCTTCCATTTCTTCCGCGAGGCCGATCCGGCCCATTGGCGGTCGCTGCCGGCCGCGCTGCTGACGCTGTTCCAGATGCTGACGCTGGAAGGCTGGGTGGAAATCCAGGCAGCGGTGCTGGGCACCTATCCCCTGGCCTGGATCTATTTCAGCAGCTTCGTCTTCGTGGCCGTCTTCGTGGTCGTCAACCTGTTCATCGCGGTGGTCATCAACAACCTCGAGTCGGTCAAGCACGAGCAGCAGGCGGACGCTGACCGCGAGAGCGTCCATCGCGGCGTGCTGGAGGCGATCGAGGCCGCCCGGCAGCGGCTGGCGGAGGTCGAGGCGCGGCTTCGGGCGGGGCGGTAGGCCGGGGACTGTTGCCCGGGCGGCATCGGCCGATAAGTGGCCTGACGGGTCTGCCCGCTCCATGAAGATCCTGTACGTCACACCCGACCGCGACGCCGCTGAGGCGGCTGTCCGTGCGTTGCACGGAACTGCACAGAACGTCGCGCTGGCCACCGCGGCCAGCCCGGCCTCGGCGGTCCAGTGGCTGGACGGCAATCCGGACGCCGCGGCCGTCGTCGTGGCGGTCCCCGGCGAGAGCGCCTGGTTCGTCGACCGGATTCTCCCCAGAATCGTCGGCCACGCGGCGGATCGCGATCGGAACCGCCGGCACCTCCTCGCGCGGGCGCTCAGCGAGGCCGAAGCCGAAGCGGCCGGTCGGGTCGCCCGCGTCGAGGCGAAGCACAACGCGTCGCTCGCCCGCGAAGCCCGGTTGTGCACCGCATTGCAGCAGCGCGTCTTCGAGCTGGAAAGCGCGCTGCGCACCGCCGAAGAGCGCCGGACGGCGGAGGCCGGCGCGTTCGCGGATCAGGTCGCCAAGCGACACGCCGAGTTCACGGCCAGCCTCACCCAGACCCTGCAGGCGCGCGATGGCCTGGCGATCGATCTGGCCGCGGCGACCGCAGCCCTCGACGAAGCGCAGGAAGCGCGAGCGGCCGAGCGCGCGGCGGCCGCGGAGCGCCTGCAGCGGCGCGAAGCCGAACTCGGCGGCGCGCTGCACGAAGCGGGGACCGCCTGCACGATCCTGGCGCGCGCGCTCGAAAAGACGGAAGCCGAGCACCGCCAGGCGCAGGCGCGATCGGACATCGAGCTGGCGGCGGCGGTCGAGCGTCAGTCCGCGCTCGAGGATCTCCTCGGCCAGGAAGCGGATCGCCGGACCGGTCTCGAGCAGAGGCTCGCCGCGGCCGAGGCGGCGCTCGAAGACGCGCGCGACCGGCACACGACGGAACTGGCCCGCGCGGCGGCACGGCTCGCCGACGTCCAGGCCCAGTACGACGCCGCCGCAAGCGAGCACGCGAGCGAGCGCGCGTCGCTGCAGCAGCAGCTCGTCCGGACCGAGGCCGCGGCCGCCGAGCATGTCGCGCGCCGCGAAGCAGAGTTCGCGTCCGCGCTGGTGGAAGCGGGCATCGCGCGGGCGACGCTGGAACGGCGGCTGGAAGAGCGGGACGCCGAGTATCGCGACGCGCGGGAGCGGGCGGAAATCGAGCTCGCGCAGGCAGCGGAGCGTCAGGCGGCCCTCGAAGACCTGCTCGCGCAGGAGGCGGACCGTCGAGCCGGTGCCGAACGCAAGCTTGCCGCCGCCGAGGCCGCTCTGGACGATGCGGTCGAGCGGCACAGTGCGGAGCTGGAGCGCGCGGCCGATGCGCTTGCGGCAGCGACCGTGCGGGAAACGGAATTATCGACGCGCCTGACGGGCCTGCGCATCGAAACGGCGCGCCGCCGCCGCCGCCTCGCGCGCGCGCTTCGCGTGCAGCGCGCCCGCGGCCGCGAGCAGAGGCGGGCGGTCGACGCCCACGTCGCCGAGCTGCGCGGCGAGCTGACCCGCGAGCGCGAGCAGCGCGCCGAGGCGCTGCGCGACGCCCACGAGGCCCACGAGGCGCACGAGCGCACGCGGCTCACCGGCGCGGCGGAAATCCAGCGCGTCTCGACGGAGTACGATCACCTGCGCGGGTCGTTCGACCGGCTGCAGACCGCGTTCCAGACGCTCGAAGAGATCGCCGGCGAGCACGCGGCGGAACGCGCCCGGCTCGAGGGCGTGGTGGCGACGCGCGACAGCGAGCTGACCGCACAGGCACAGCGCCATCGGGCCGCGGAGCAGGCCTCGCAGGCCGCGTTTGCGGAAGCCGAGGCCGTGCTGCGACAGTCGCTGGCCGCGAGCGGCGCGGATGTCGCGCGGCTCGAGCACGAACGTGACACGCTGCGCACGGCGCTCGACGCCTCCCGCGCGCACGCCGACGCGCTGCGCCGCGACGCCGCGCTCGTCCCCGATCTCCAGATGCAGCTCGAAACCAGCCAGAAGGAGCGCCGCCGCGAATTCGAGCGCGCGCCCTACGGCCTGTGCCACTGCACCCCCGAGGGCGTCATCACCGACGCCAACCACACCTTCGCCGCGATGCTGGGCGTGCGCCGCCCCGACGAGCTGCGCCACGTCGAGTTCGCCGCGGCCGTCGTCGACTGCGCCGGCGATCTTGGCTGGCTGCTGGAGCGGACGCGGACGGTCCGCCGGACCGAGTCGGTGGAAACGGTGTGGCAGACGCGGGACGGCCGCGATCTCGTCGTCCGGCTTCATGCCGCCGCGACGGCAGCCGGATCGGTGGAGATCGTCGCCGAAGACGTGACGCGGGTGCGCGCGCTGGAAGAGCGGCTGCGGCTGGCGCAGCGCATGGAAGCGGTGGGGCGCCTGGCCTCCGAAGTGGCGGCGACCTGCGACGCGCTCCTCGGCGACGTGGCGCGCGGCGTGCGGGAGTGGGCGACGCTGAGCGGCGGCGCCGACGCCCTGCGGCAGGGAGATCGGCTGCTCACCGACGTGACGCGTACCGCCAGCTACTTGCGCCAGCTCGGCGTCTACGGCGATCAACAGGTCCGCGCGCTGGCGCCCGTCAGGGTGCAGCGCGTGCTGAGCGATCTCGCGCCGGTCCTGAAGCGGGTCGTCGGCGATCGCATTGCGCTGGTGCTCACGAAATCCTCGGGCGCGTTCGACGTCGACGTCGAGGCCGAGCGGCTGGAGCGGGTGCTCGTCAACGTCGCCGGCTACGCTCGCCAGCGGATGCCGCACGGCGGCCAGATGCGCATCGACGTGGAAGCGACGGCGCTCGGGCGCCGGTTCGTCAGCCGCTACCCGCACGTGCGTCCCGGCCACCACGTGTTGATCACCGTGACCGAGCTGCCGGGCATCGGCGGACCGCGGGGGTTCACGGCAGGCGAGGCGGTACCCCTGGATCGGCCCGGCGTCGAACTGACCGCGCTCGTCGATCTCGTCGGCACCTGCGGCGGGCATCTCTGGCTGGAGGCTCAGCCGGCCGGCAATCTCGTCGTGAAGATCCACCTGCCGCGCCGCGCGTCGGCTGCCGGTCCCGAGAGACGAGCACAGAACGCACGGTCCGATCGCGGCGGACGTCTGTCCCGCTGGTTCCGTGCCGCCCCTGCCCTTCGGCTCCGCGCCTAGGCGCTCGCTTTCCTCATCAACATCGAGATCGGCCGGCGGGCCCGGGTTCCGATCGGAGCCGACTGCGGCCGCTGCTGAAACCTTTGCCGTTCAGTCCGCAACGGTCCCGGCCGCGCATCCGTCTAATGCATGACTCGATATGAAACGGCTCCTCTTCCCCCTGGCGCTCTGCCTCTGTGTTGGCCAGGGCGTCTTCGCACAAACCCCGGTTGAGTACCGCGTGCCGCGCGCGTCGGCGCCGCCGAAGCTGGACGGCGTGCTCGACGACCAGGCGTGGACGCAGCCGCCCATGCCGACCGGGCAGTGGGTCTCCTACAACCCGAATCGGGGCGACAACATGCCGGACGTCTACAAGACGGACGTTCGCATCGCCTATGACGACCGCAACATCTACTTCGCCTTCCACTGCCTCGACAACGAGCCGGCGAAGATCCGCACGAACGTCGCCAAGCGCGACGCCGCGTTCAGCGACGACTGGATCGCCATCAGCCTCGATTCCGCCGGCACCGGGCAGGCGGCGTATCACCTCTTCTCCAATCCGAGCGCCAGCCAGATGGACGCGCTCAACACCTCGGCGTCGGGCGAGCAGTTCGATGCCGACATGGTCTGGTTCAGCGCCGCCAGGACCACGAGCGACGGCTACGTCGTCGAACTGCAGATTCCGCTGCAGACCCTGCGCTTCGCCGGGGGCGACGAAGTCCGGATGAATCTCGTCTTCTTCCGGAAGGTCAGCCGCATCGGCTATTCGTACGCGTGGCCGGAAATGCGGCCGGGGCAATGGGTCTTCGATCGTCCGTCGCGGCTGGTGTTCGGCAACCTGAAGCCGCGGCGTCTCGTCGAGCTGCTGCCGAGCGTCACCTACGGCGTCAATCAGCAGCGCGACGCGGCGAAGAACTGGGGTCCCGCCGACGACAAGTACAACTTCGGCGCCAGCGGCAAGCTCGGAATCACGTCCGGCATCACGCTCGACGGCACGATCAACCCCGACTTCAGCCAGGTCGAGAGCGATGCGTTCCAGGTCCAGGTCAACCAACGCTTCCCCGTGTTCTTCTCCGAGAAGCGTCCGTTCTTCATGGAAGGCATGGGCCTCTTCAACATCGCCGGCACCGGCGGCGACGGCAACATGCGCACCGCCGTCCACACCCGCCGCATCGTCGATCCGATCTACGGGTCGAAGCTCACCGGAACCATGGGCAAGACCGCCTTCGGCGTGTTGAATGCGGTGGACGACAGCCCGACGCCGCCGTTCACGATCGAGGGGGAGCCCATCGACGTGGCGAACAAAGTGACGACCGTCGGGCGAGCGACGTATGGGCTGCAGCGCTCCGACTACGTCGGCGGCATCTTCACGCACACGCAGCATGACGGCCGGCGCAACCTCGTCGGCGGCGGGGACCTGTCGCTGCGGCCGTCCGAGGCGCACTCGTTCTCGGCGACGTTCCTCGCCTCGCGCACGAGCGATCCGCGAGGCGCCGAATCCTCGGTCGCCGGCAGCACCGCGCAGGCGACCTACACCTACGCGACGCGGCGCTGGTTCAGCACCAATCAGGCGGAGCACTACGACAAAGACTTCGTGATGGACACGGCGTTCTACAATCGCACCGGCTTCACCAGCGTGTGGTCGTTCAGCGAGCTGAACTTCTATCCCAAGTCTGCCTGGCTGCAGCGGATCCATCCGTTCTACTTCGCGAAGTACGGCCGCGACCGGATTCAGAACGGCGACGAGGACTACCTGCACACCGGCATCCGCTTCAACCTCACGCGGCAGGGTTTCTTCAACTTCTCGCACGGCCGCGGCCACGAATCGTGGAAGGGGACGAAGTACCGGATCGGCAGCGACTTCAACTTCTTCGGCAACATGCAGCCGCTGGGGTGGCTGTTTCTGTCCGCCAGCTACGGCGGCGGCCCGGCGATCTTCTACGACGAGACCGCGCCGTTCCAGGGGCGCGCGCGCTACTACGGCGTGGAGACGACGATCCGTCCGAGCCAGCACCTCTCCCAGGATCTCGAGTTCAGCCGGAACCGGTTCTGGCGTCCCGAAACGGGCGCGCAGGTCTACGCGGTGAACATCGTCAACGCGAGGACGACGTATCAGTTCGACAAGCATTTCTTGCTGCGGATGCTGGCGCGCTACGACAGCTCGCAGGACCGCGTCCTGACGGACTTCCTCGCGTCGTACGAGTTCGTGCCCGGCACGGTGTTCCATGCCGGCTACGGATCGTTGTACGAGAAGGGCTTCGGATCCGTCGAGCCGGCGTCGACGCCGCGCTACGTCATGATCAACCGCGGACTGTTTCTCAAGGCCTCATACCTGCGGCGTTTCTGAGGGCGCCTTCACCGCGAGGCCGGGACTGACGCGTGCCGCGACCTGCAGCCGCGGCTTCCGGGGACTGGGGTCCGGGCGTCAGAAGGTGAACGAGGCGCCCAGCGCCAGGCTGCCGGCGGTCTCGCGGAAGCGAGGCCGCAGCTTGTAGTTCGTCTCGCTGACGCCGCTGGCCTTGTCGAACCACATCGCGCGGTAACGGTAGCCGGCGGTGATGCCGACGCGCGGGTGCACGAACACCGCGACGCCCAGTTCGCTGTTGACGCCGAACCCGCGGAAGGTGCCGTCGGCCACGTCGGGATCCAGGAAGCTGCCATCCTTCACCGTGAGCCACGGCGCCGACAGCCCGACCAACCCGTACGGCTGGATGTGGCCGCGGGTCAGGAAGAAGATCCGTTCGTCGAAGTTCAGCGAGTGGAACGTGGCCTCCCCGCTGATATCGAGGAACGTGCCGACGTGCCGGGTCTGTTCGTAGCCGATCTCGAACGCGCCCCGCGTCGTCCGGAACCCGACGAGTGCACGAACGGACGTCTTCGCCTTCAGGCGCGGCAGGATCATGAACTCTTCGCCGTCGACCTGCTTGTAGACGGTCGCGCCGTCGAAGGTGAGCCCGTCGAGGGTGAAGTTGGGAACGCCGGACACGGCGAGGTAGGCGCCGTTTCTGGCGAAACCGTCGGACTGTTCCTGGCTCCACGCGGCGGCCGGCAGGGCCAGCACGCAGAGCGCCGTGATCGTGAGTGCGCGCATCGTTGAAGCCATGCCCGGCGGCTCTCCAAACCGGATGCCGCCGGCGTACGGCCGGAGATCCGCGCGTTGCGGCCGCCGCAGGCGGATCCGTCGCGCCGCGGCGGGACGAGCCGTCTCAGAACCGTAAGCTCCAGGACAGAACCGTCAGGGACGGCGCCGCGCCGGCCTGCGGCAATGCTGGAGCGCCTCGGGGTTCACGACGTTGATCGGGCGCCCCTGGTGGTACGCCACGATCTGATCGAAGACGTCCGAGAACTGGATTTCGAATTCGTCCCGCGTCGCGTACCCGATGTGCGGCGTGCACAGGACGTTCGGCATCATCAGCAGCGGGTGAGCCGGATCGCGCAGCGGTTCCTGTTCGAACACGTCGACCGCAGCGATCCCGGGGCGTCCCTCGGCGAGCGCGCGAACGAGGGCGCCTGGTTCCACCAGGCCGGCGCGGCTGGTGTTCACGAACAGGGCCGACGGATTCATGCAGGCCAGGTCGGCTCCGGTGACGATCCCTCGGGTTTCCTCGACGAGGCGCAGGTGCACCGAGACGACGTCGGACTGCTGGTACAGCGCGGACTTGCCGGCCGCGATCTCGCAGCCGTCCTGTTCCGCGCGGCGCCGTGACGCGTCGCGTGCCCAGACCAGGACACGCATGCCGAACGCCTTGCCGTAGCCGGCGACGGTGCTGCCGATGCGTCCGTAGCCGTGGATGCCCAGCGTCTTGCCGCGCAGGGTCGTTCCGAGGCCGCACTGCCACGCGCCGGCGCGGAGCGACTGCATCTGCTGCGGAATCTGCCGCGCCGCCGCAAGGATCAGCGCCCATGTCAGTTCCGCGGCGGCATACGAAGGCGTGCCCGGGTGCTGACTCGACGACACGATCACGCCCAGCCTGGTGCAGGCATCGACATCGATGTGCGGGTACGCGCTGCGTTGGCTGATCAACTCGAGCGCCGGCAGCCGCGCGAGCAGCGGCTCCCTGATCTCGGTCCGTTCGCGGATGAGGACCAGGACCTGGGTGTCTTTGAGGCGCTCAGCCAGGGCGCCGGTGTCCTGAACGTGATCGTTCCAGATCTCGACCTGATGCCCGTCCAGTCTGCGAAAGCAGGGCAGGGTCCGGAGCGTATCGAAGTAGTCATCGAGAATCGTGATCTGCATGGCGATGCTCGCGTCGTCTCACCCCAGTGTGAGCGTGACCGGGCCGAGGCGCCGCCCCCAGTGGCCGCACACGGCTCGTACACCGCCCATACGCCCGGCGGTAAGATGGTCGCGTCATGACCGTCAGCGCTCCCCGCACGTTTGGGGTGCAGCTCAGGGCCTTGCGCGAAGCCGCCGGCTACACGCAGGAGGAGCTCGCGGCCATCGCCGGGCTGTCGGTCCACGGCGTCAGCGCGCTCGAGCGCGGCGAGCGGCGCCGTCCGCAGCTCGAGACGGTCCGCGCGCTGTCCGCGGCGCTGGATCTGACCGGCGACGTTCGCGACGCCTTCCTCCAGAGCGCGCGCGGATCGGCGGGGACTGCGCCGGGCGACGATTCGCTGCCGCTCGCCCCGACACCGCTTCTCGGGCGCGAGCCGGACGTCCGGCGGCTCGCCGAATGGCTCGCGGATCCCGAGGTTCGTCTGGTCACCCTCACCGGACCCGGCGGGGTGGGGAAGACGCGCCTCGCGCTCGAAGTCGCCCGCCGGATCGCCGGGGACGGGGCCACGCGGGTGATCTTCGTCCCGCTGGCGGCGATCCGCAGTCCGGCGTTCGTCGCGTCGGCGATCGGCGACGCGCTCGGACTGTCGAACGTCACGGCGGCCGATCTGTCCAGGCGCGCGCGGGCGGCCGGGGCCGATCGCCGCACGCTGCTCGTGCTCGACAACTTCGAGCAGGTGATCGAGGTCGCGCCGCTGCTCGCCGATCTCCTGCTGTCGGTCACGGCCCTTCAACTGCTCGTCACCAGCCGCGCGCCGCTGCACCTGCGCGGCGAGCGGGAGTTCGCGGTCGGCCCGCTGATGCTGCCGCCCGACTGCGATCGGATGCCTGCCGACGAACTGGCGCGGATACCCGCCGTGCGGCTGTTCGTCGAGCGGGTGCGCGACGTGCAATCCGGCTTCCGGCTCACGCCGGAGAACGGGGCCGTCGTCGCTGCCGTATGCCGCCGGCTCGACACGCTGCCGCTCGCGCTGGAGCTCGCCGCGCCGTGGATGAAGACGCTGACGCCCGAGGAGCTGCTCCGGCGGCTCGAGCAGGACGTGCTGCTCTCGACCGTCGGCCCGCGCGATCTCCCCGAGCGGCAACGCACGGTGGTCGCGACCGTGGCATGGAGCTATCAGCTTCTGGGTCCGCCCGAGCAGCGCACGTTCAGGCAGCTCGGCGTCCTGCCGGACCGTTTTCCGATCGAGGCCGCCGCCGCGGTCTGCGCGGGACGTGATGGCGTGCCGCGGTCCACGGACGAGGCGCTTGGGACCGTCGCCGGTCTGATCGACAGAAGCCTTCTTCTGCGCGGCGACGCGCCGGCGTCGACGCGGCCGCTCTTCGTGATGCTGGAGACGGTGCGCGCGTTTGCCGGCGCCGAACTCCGCACGGCGGGTGACTACGACGCCGCGATGGAGGGGCTGACGCGCTACTGCACTGCCGAAGCCGAACTCGCCGGGGCGGGGCTGATCGGACGGGCGCAGGCCGAGTGGCTGGGCCGCGTCCAGGACGATCTCGAGAGCTACCGCGCCGCGCTCACGTGGCTGATCGAGCGCAACCGCCCCGGCGACGCGGCCAGGATCGCGTGGCCGCTGATGTTCTTCTGGTTGATCCGGGGGCATGCGCCGGAAGGGCAGCGGTGGTACGAGCAGATTCTCAGCCTCCGGCTCGTTCCCCAGGGAGCCGAGGTGCGAACGCTCATCGGTGCCGCCATCATGTTGTACTGGCAGGGGGAACATGCGCGAGCCCTCGACGCGGCGGCGCGCGCGATGGGGCGTGCAGAAGCGGCGGCGGACGAGGAGATGATTGGCCAGGCGGCGCATCTCCTCGGCCACGTCGAATTTGCGCTCGGCCGCCCCGACGCGGCGCGGGTTCGATTCCTGGACGGCGCGCGGCGATTTCGCGCGGCGGCGATTCCGTGGGGTGCCGGACTGTCGTTGAGCGGCCTGGCGCAGGTGGCGCTGGCCACCGGCGACGCCGTCGAGGCGGAACGTCTCCTCGACGAAGCCGCGGCGGTGCTGAAAGACGAAGGCCCCTGGTTCCACGCGCTGGGGGCGTACATCCGCGCGATGCTGGCGCTGCGCCGCGGCGAGGTGGATCGCGCGATCGCGCTGGTGCGCGAGAACCTCGCGCGTATTCGCGATCTGCAGGACAAGGTCGCGTACTTCTACAGCCTCGTTCCGCTCGCGGCGGCGGCGGCGCTCAAGGGGGAGGACGCGTGGGCGGCCCGGATCTTCGGGGCGCGCGACGCGATCAGCGCGAGCACCGGCGTCAACGTCAGCGACCCGACGATCCTGGATCTGCACGCGGCGGCGGAACGCGAGGCGCGAGCCCGGCTCGGCGCCGATCGATGGGCGGCCGCCTACGCGGTGGGGCGCGAAGCCTCGGTCGACGCGCTGTTGGACGACATCGATCGGATGACGCGCGCCTGACGCGGCATCACAGCTTCAGCCGGGCCAGGTATTCGAGCGACCGCGGGATCTGCTTCTCGGACTCGGGATGCTCGTCCTCGATGAAATGCAGCTTCACGCCGGCCGCGTTCGCGGCGCGAAGCACGTCCGCGATCCCGACCATGCCCTCGCCCAGAGCGACGCTGGTGTCGTCGGGGGCGCTGCCCGTCGGCTCGTTGATCTTCGTCCCCTTGCGCATGTCCTTGAGGTGCGTGGAAGGGAAGCGGTTCGGGTACTTCGCGAACAGTTCGACGGGATTGCCGCCGCCGTGCACCACCCAGAAGACGTCCATCTGGAAGTCGACCACGCCCGGCTCGGTCTGCCGGGCGAGCGCGTCGAACAGCGTCCCGTCGGGTCCCTGCTGGAACTCGTAGCCGTGCACGTGATAGAGGAACCGCAGGCCGGCATCGCGCATCGCCCGTCCCGCCTGCGTGAAGACCGGCACCGCCTTGTCGACGTCGGCTCGTGAAAACCGCCCTTCGTGCGGGATCCATGCGCACATCACCTGCTGGGCGCCGAGCGTCCTGGCGTCCTTGATGACGCTGCCGGCGTCCTTCGCGAGCTGATTGAAGTCCCCGCCGGTGGACGCGATCCGCAGGCCGGCCTTCTTCACCTGCGCGGCGAAGTCCTCGGGGCTGAGCTTGTACGTGCCCGCCGCCTCGACGTCGGTGAACCCCCAGCCGCGCACCATCGCGAGCGTGCCGGCGATGTCCCCCTTCTCGAACAGGTGGCGCAGGCTATAGAGCTGGAGCCCTATCGTGCCCGTCGCCGGATGCTGCAGCGCGCGCTGCGCAGCCAGGCGCTCGAACACGCCGAGCGGCGGCAGTGCGGCGGCTCCGGCAAGCGTCTTGAGGAACGTGCGTCTGGTCGTCATGTGGGCAATCCTATTTGAAGGTCGTCAGCAGCCGCTGGAATCTGGGGTCGTCGCGCAGGTTTGCATAGTCGGGATCGCGCTCCAACCAGTCGCGCTGGCCGAAGCCGAGCGCCGAGACGCGCTCGAGCAGCGCGATGGCGCGCTCGGCATTTCCGAGCTTGGCCTGCAGGCAGGCGCCGTTCCCGAGTGCGCTCATGTCGTTCGGGTTCAGCTCGAGCGCGCGCTGCGACCAGTCGACGGCGCGCTCCGCGTGCCCTTCCTCCAGCAGGTACAGCGCGCCGAGCGACATCGCGCGGCCGTCGCGCGGATTCAGCAGCAGCGCGTGTTCGGCGCGGCGGATCCCTTCGCGCCTCCACGCCGACGCCTCGTCCTCCCGCCCCAGCATCTTGAGCGACTGGGCGAGCAGGAACGGACTCTGGAAATCCTCGTGGCGGATTTCCGCCGCCTTCTTGAACAGGGTGGCGGACCCGGGAACGTCGCCGCGCGCGAAACGCGTCCGCGCGTAGCAGTAGTAGGAATCGAACAGGTTGGGGTTGAGACGGATCGATTCCTCGAACTCGCGCGCGGCGTCCTCGTAGCGCCGCATCAGCCCGAGCGCGCAGCCTCGCGCCACGTGCGCCTCCGCGAGATCGGGTGCCAGTTCGAGCGCGCGCTGACTCGCGCGCTCGGCGCCGGCAAGATCGGCGTCCTTCGCGCCGAACCACTCGTACAACGTCGCATGCGCGCTGGCGAGTCCCGCGTAGGCGGGGCCGTAACGCGGCTCGAGCTCGATCGCGCGCCTGAACAGGTCGACCGCGCACGTCAGATCCTCGTGTTGAATCCGGTGCAGGCGCTGGCGTCCCCGCAGGTACAACTCGTAGGCCGCGGGTGCGGTCGCGGCCCGATGTGACGCTTTCCGCTCCCGCGGCGCCGCCGCGCCGCCGCGGAGCGACGCCGCCACGCTCTCGGCGATTTCATCCTGAATCGCGAACACGTCCGTGAACTGGCCGTCGAACCGGTGCGACCAGCGGTGATAGCCGGTCGAGACCTCGATGAGCTGAACCGTCACGCGGAGCCGGTCGTCCGACTTGCGCACGCTCCCCTCGAGCAGCGCCTCGACGTTCAGCTGCTCGCCGACGAGGCGGATGTCCTCGCCCTTGCCGCGGAATTGAAACGAGGCGGTGCGCGCCGCGACGCGAAGACCGTCGACATGCGTCAGCGCGTTGATCAGCTCTTCCGCCAGCCCTTCACAGAGGTATTCCTGATCGTGCGCGGGACTCATGTCCGCGAACGGCAGCACCGCAATCGAGGCGATCGGGCGGACGGTGCGGGCGGGCGCTTCCGGCGCTGCGGGCGCCTCCCGGGAGACCGGCGCGATGAACCTGTAGCCCCGGCGGTGGCGCGTCTCGATGAACTGCGGATGCCTGGCATCGTCATTCAGGACGCGGCGCAGCTCCTGAATACAGGTCGTCAGCGCATCGTCGGTAACGGCGATGTTGGGCCAGACGGACGCAAACAGGTCAGCTTTCGATACCGGGGAGCCGGCGTTGGCGACCAGGGTCTTGAGAACGGCGGCGGCCTTGGGGGTCAGGCGCACTTCGCGCCCCCGGAACCATAGCTGTCCGGTATCGAGCTGGAAGTTGTAGTCGCCGAAGCCGACACTCTGGATCATGGAGCGGCCGGCTCACAGTATATTTCCGGACCGGCCGCACGGACGGGTTATCAGGTGCGAAGCAGCAGCTTCACCTCGCGCGACATCGCCCGGGCGAGCGCTTCGTGCAGCGGTCGCACCGAGGTCAGGTTCCAATTGAAGGATGCGATCTCGTCCGTGGCCTCGAAGAGCGCCAGGCTCGCGGCGTCCCGCTGCTCCTGATATTCGGCGAGCGCGGCGTCGGATTCCGCGCCGATGGCCGCAGCGAGCAGCTCCGCGTCACGCAGGGCGTCGGTGATGCCGTGCGCCGTCAGCGGATCCTTGAAGTATCCGGCATCGCCGACGAGGGCCCAGCCCGGACCGTGCGCGCGCCGGAAGAATCCCTCCTGACCGCCGAATCCGCTGAGACGCGCATGACCCGCACCGTCGATCTGCTTCGCCAGATCCGGTGCGACCCGCGCCAGCAGCTCGCGGAAGGCGCGGTCCGGGCGGTGCGCGAACAGCCGGGTGAACTCGGCGCCCGGCACCGACAGCGAGACGCACACCTGGCCGGCGTTCGTTGGAATCGCCGCCGCGCTCAGGCCCTCGACGAAGTACCACCCGTAACCATCGACGTCGAGCCCGCTCCAGTGGCCATACATCGTCGCGCTCGCATGCCGTCCGACACGGTATGCCGCCGCGTCGACCAGGCGCGCGACGGTCGACCGCAGACCGTCGGCGCCGACCACGACGCGAGACGCCAGGCGATGGACCTCCCCGGCGTCGTTCTCGAGCACCACGCCGGCGACGCGCCCGCCGGCCGTGCGCTGCAGGTCCCGCAGATGGACGCCGAAGACGACGTCGGCGCCGGCCGCGGCCGCCGCGTCGACCAGCAGTCGATCGAGCACGTGCCGCCGCGGCGCGTACAGCGCGTCGATCCCGTCCCGCGGCGCGATCGGCACCGTGACGGCGTCAGCGCCGTAGTAGAACGTCGCTTTCCGCACGGGTGCCGTACCGCTCGCAATCACTTCGGGCAGCACGCGCCATCGATGCAGCTGGACGACGCCGCCGCGCATGAGCGCGTGAGTGGAGAGCGCGTCGGTGCCGTACCGTCCGCGGTCGATCAGGAGCACGCGGTGTCCGGCGCGCGCGAGCAGCAGCGCGGTGGCCGCCCCGGCACACCGCGCGCCCGCGACGACGACGTCATACCGCAATGCGGGAATCGTGTCTCGTATCATGTCCGGGAATCCTCAGAACGCCGTGGCCGAGCCGAACGGCGATGTGCTCCGCCAGCACACGCGCGTCGGCGCCGACCCCGTCGATGAAGGCCGACTTGCGGGTGCGCTGGAACGGAAGGCCCAGCGCGTACACGCCGGCACACGGCGTCACGCCGCCCTGATGCAGCAGCTCCCCACGCGCGTCGAGCAAGGGAAGCTTCAGCCACGGATACGTGCGCGTGTAGCCCGTCGCCCAGATCACGGTTTCGATGCCGGCGTCCTGCAGATCGAGCCCGGTCGGCGCGCTGACGAACTCGGGCCAGAGCGGCTCGAACGGTTCGGCGGCCTCGACCGGCTCGCGGAGATCGCCGGCGGCGCGATCCAGCCGCAGGAGCAGGCTGGCGAGCTTGACGTCAGCCGCTGCCGTGGTCTTCACCAGGTCGTCGTCGAACTGGAGCCGGTGTCCGTCGACTGCCTTCAGGCGGCCGGTCACGATGACGCCGGCGCGGCGAAGCCGTTCGAGATCGATCGTGGCGTGGTCCGGACGGCCGGCGAGCTGAAAAGACGGCGCCTGGCGCGACGTATCCACGTCGAATACCGACTCCACCGTCGCGTCGAGGATACCCGCGCGATCGAGCCACCACATGATGTCGCGTCCGCGATAGCGCCGCGGCGCGCGCAGGTGCTGTCCTGTCGAGATCACCACCTGGCGTCCGCTCGCCTGAATCTCGTCGGCCAGCTGAATGCCGGTGGCGGACGCGCCGATCACGACGACGCCGCCGCGAGGCAGGGCCGCGGGGCTGCGGTAGTCGCGCGGCACGACCTGCAGGACGCCGGCGTCCAGCCGCGCGGCCAGCCAGGGCACGAGCGGCGCATCCGCATAGCCGGTGGCGAGCACGACGTTGCGTGCCAGCCACACCCCGCCGGACGTGGTCACGCGAAACTGGCCGTGGGCCGCTTCGATGGAATCGACTGACGTGCCCGTTTCGAGCGGCGCCGGAAAGGATGTCGCGTAGCGTTCGAAGAACGCCACCACTTCGCTCGTGCTCATGAATCCGTCAGGGTCGGGCCCGTCGTACTTGAAGCCGGGAAGACGGCTCATCCAGTTCGGCGTGAGCAGGCGGAGCGAGTCCCACCGCTCGCTGCGCCAGCGCTCGGCGACCCGGCCGCGCTCGAGCACCACGTGTTCGATTCGCATGGCGGCCAGACAGCGGCTCATTGCGAGCCCCGCCTGGCCGCCGCCGACGATGAGGACGTCCGTTCGGCGCACGGTGGTTCAGCCGGCGTTGACCGACAGAGAGACCGGAACGCCGTTGGTCAGCACGTCGTACACCGCGGAACGGGCCCGCGACTGCTCGACGATGTCCTGCAGCTGCTCGGGGGTCGCGTCTCCCTTGATCGAGAAGCTGGCGCGGATGCCCTGGTAGCCGTTGCGAACCTCTTTCGACATCCCGAAGATGCCGAGCAGGTCGATGTCGCCTTCGATCGTCGACTCCACTTCACGCAGCGTGATGCCGCGCGCCGCCGCGATGTTGGCGATGCCGCCGGTGATGCAGGACGCCAGCGCGTGGAGCAGGTACTCGACCGGGAGCGGCGCGCGATCCTCGGCGACGAGGACCGCGGGATGGTCCGCCGCCACCTTGAAGGCGGTCTTGTGCGCGTGCTCGCCGCCGGCTCCGGAGAAGGTGGAGATCGTCGACTCGCTGAGCGTGCCGTTCTGCCACCGGTTCCGGGCGCGGAACTGGAACTTGGCCAGCTCCGGCTGGCCCTTGACCGCGTCCAGCGTGGCGAACAGGGTCGGGGTGTCGACGCCGTTGAGCGGGAGGCGCTCGCGGCGTGTCTTCAACGTCGTTTCGACTGGCATGATGTCCTCCAATTACTCAGGGATGGGAAAGCAGCGGAAGAGAACGACCGAGGGCTGCTGGTGCGCCCGGCCGCAGTCGGCCAGATAGCCCGGCACCTCCGACGTGGGCACGCCGGTCCTCAGCGGGTAGTCGTAGTTGAAGCCGTCCGCGTACTCGAAGTGGACCACGATCGTCCACAACTGCGACGCCGGCTGAGCCGCGGCGGCGACGGCGGGGACGCCCACCAGCGCCGCCACGGCGGCCGCCAATACACCAGAGAGAAGCTTGCTTTTCATCTTGTCCTTCCTCTTGCCCGTTCATCGGGCGATGTCCAATTGCGATGGGCACAGAGTAGGAGGGGGGGCCGGTTGGAGTCCCGAGAACCGGCCGGGATTAGTCCGGGATTGCGGCGGGAGTCGGGCAGGGGGCCTGTGCGATTACCGAACGAGTTCCGCCGTCACACGTATATCTCCTTCCAGGACTTCCCTCGCCAATGACATCCATTCAGGAACTGCGTCACGCCTTCCGCCTGCTCTGGAAATCGAAGGGCATCACCGCCACCACGCTGATCACGCTGGGCCTGGGCATCGGCGCGACGACCGCGATCTTCTCGACGGTCTATTCGCTGATGCTGAAGCCGCTCCCGTATCACGAACCGGATCGGATCGTGGAGCTCTACACGTCGGCGTCGAAGGCGGGGCTGCACCACATGCCCGCGAACGTGCCGTTCTACCTCGACTATTCGAAGAACGCGACCTCGTACGAGCGCCTCGGACTGTGGACGTTCTTCTATGGCCTGGTCGGCGACAAGGACGCCGTGGTCCGCGTGCCCGGCGTGCGGATGACCGCCGAGATGTTCGACATCCTGCGGATCCAGCCGTTGATCGGCGCCTTCTTCACCACGGAGCAGAACCGGCCCGGCGCCGACAAGGTCATCGTGCTCACGCAGTCGTACTGGCAGACCCAGTTCGGCGAGAGTCCGGACGTTCTCGGCGCCGAGGTGCGCATCGACGACGAGGCGTACAGGGTCGTCGGGGTGGCGCCGCGCGTGCTGGAAGCGTTCGACGCGCGGATGAAGTTCGTCGTGCCTCTGAGCTGGACGCCCGCGCAGGAGAATCCGCAGGGCCGCTACGGCGTCGGCCTGCAGTTGTTCGGGCGCCTGAAGCCCGGCGTGACCGCCGGGCAGGCGGACGCCGAGGCGAAAACGCTGGAGAAGCGCTACGTCGATGCCGGACCGCCGCAGCTGAAAGCGTTCGTGGACCGGTCGGGCATGACCATGAACGTCGGCGGCGTGCAGGAGCAGCGGGTGCAGCCGGTGCGGCCGACGCTGCTCATGCTGCAGGGGGGCGTGGCGTTCGTGCTGCTCATCGGCTGCTTCAACGTCGCCAACCTCCTGCTGGTGCGTTCGAACGCCCGGCAGTCGGAGATGGCGATTCGATCGGCGCTCGGCGCGGGGCGCGGCACGATCGCCCGGCAATTCCTCCTCGAGAGCCTGCTGCTGACGTCCCTCGGGTCCGCGCTCGGCCTCGCCGTGGCGTGGGGCGCGCTGCGCGTCACGAACATCTACCTGGCGAGGATGATGCCGCAGTCGCTGCCGGCGTCGCTCGACTGGCGCGTGCTCGGGTTCGCGGTGGCGCTGGCGATCGCCATCGGTCTGTTCATCGGCCTCATCCCGGTGTTCCACATCGTCCGCACCAATCTCGCGTCCGTGATCCAGAGCAGCTCGCGCGGCTCGTCCTCGAGCCGCGGGGTCCGCGCGCTGAGCAGCGTGCTCGTCGTCGCGCAGGTGGGCGTGGCGCTGATGCTGCTGACCGGCGCCGGCCTGCTGATCCACAGTTTCGCGCAGGCGCTGCGCGTCGACACCGGCCTCGACGCCGGGAGCGTGGTCACCGCGCGGATTGCCTTGACGCGGGAGCACCGCGCCAGCGACGAGGCGGCCAGCAAGATCCGCGAGCGTCTGTTGCAGGGGATGCGCGAGATTCCCGGGGTGACGTCGGTCGCGCTGTCCGCGTCGACGCCGTTCCAGGGCGGACTGCCGATCAACGCCTTCACCCTCGAGAACGATACGCTGCCGCCCGGCTCGCCGCAGCCGGGCGCCTACCGCGTGATCGTGACGCCGGGATATCTCGAGACGCTGGGGCTCAGGCTGGTGGAGGGACGCTTCTACGAAGAGGCGGACACCGCCCCCGGCCGACGCACGTTCGTCGTCGATCAGAGCTTCGCGCGGAAGTTCTTCCCGAACCGGTCCGCCGTCGGAGGACACTTCAGCTTCGGCGGACGGCCGGCGAAGCCGGAAGACTGGCCCACCATCGTCGGCGTCGTGAAGGACGTGCCGCACAACGGCGTGGAAGAACGAAGCGGCAACCCGTTCGTGTACCAGGTCGTGCAGGGGGGACGGCCGGGCGGGTTCACGATGTTCATGCGCACGTCACGCCCGGCGGGCGATGTGGTCTCGGCGCTGCGCGCCAAGGTGCGCGAGATCGATCCCAAGCTTCCGCTGTTCGACGCCGGCGGCCTTCAAGAGGCGGTCGATTCGTCGTTTGACAACCGCCGCGCGGTGATGCTGCTGCTCGCCGCGTTCGCCGGTCTGGCGCTCTTCCTGTCGGCGCTCGGCATCTACGGCGTGCTGGCCTACGACGTGTCGCAGCGGACGCGCGAGATTGGCGTGCGCAGCGCCATCGGCGCGTCACGCGGGCAGATTGCCGGGCTGATCCTGCGGCAGGGGCTGTGGAAAGGGGGCATCGGCGTCGCGCTGGGTCTGGTCGGCGCGGCGCTCCTCAGCCGCTCGATGACGAGCCTCCTGTTCAACGTGCGTCCGACCGATCCCGCGGTGTACGCGGTGGTGTCGTTCGTGCTGATCGGCGTGGCGCTCCTCGCCAGTTATCTGCCGGCGCGGCGCGCGGCGCGCATCGATCCGTTGATTGCGCTGCGCGACGAATAGCCGCCCAGCCCCTTGGCGGCAGCCGCCGGGATCTCAGCTCTCCACTCGGTAGATCTCGCGCCGGCCGCTCTCGACCAGGTCGTGGTAGTCGGCCATCGTCTTCTGCAGCGCCTGATTGGCCATGAGGCTCTTCTCGAGGGCGAAGAAGTCGTCGATTCTCTCGACCTTCGCTTCCGCGACGAGCGTCCAGAACGGCTCGCCCGACACATCCGTCAGAAGGCGCATCGGCTCGTGTCCCATCTCCTGCAGCAGTGCCGAGATGTGTTTGAACTTGTCGGCCATCTGGCGGACCTTTCCCGGTTTGCAGTGCAGGACCTCGCGAATTACGTACATGACGTGCTCCTCTCGCGTTCATTTGCCGCAGCCATGATGCGGCCGATGTTGTCGTGCGACATGAAGTCGGGGAGGGGAATGGCGCCGGTGATCGCGGACAGAAACGCGTTGGTGGCGTCCTGGTTGTGGCGCAGCGCCGCGAACAGCGCGCGCATCTCGGGCGGCGCCGGCTCGAGCGCGGCGAGATGGGTGGTGAACTCGTACATCGGACGGACGCGTTCGTTGCGCGCCGCTTCGTGCCCTGCCATGACCTCCTCGAACGCGCCGTCGCCCGCAAGCCACTTGCCGAGCGCTTCGGCGAGCAGTTCCGCGTCGATGAAGGCGTCGCTGATCCCTTGTGCGGTGATTGGATCGCGGTTGTAGCTCGCGTCGCCGGCCAGCGCCCAGCCGCGCCCATAAGGCTTGCGGAAGTAGCCGGGGACGCCGGCCGCCCCGTACCATTTCTCCTCGCGGCGTCCTTCGCGCATCCTGGCAAGAAAATCCGGCGCGCCCTCCAGCGCCCGCCACACGTGCCCTTCGATGTCGCGGCGGACGGCGGGGAAGTCCCTCGCCGGCCAGTTCACCATCAGGAGGTGCAGATCGTCGTTCGTCGGCGCCCCCCCGAACGCGACGTGATCCCGCACGTACAGCTCGATGTCGTCCTGCCGCACGCCGCTCAGGTACGTGTAGTACCCGCACGCCGCGGCCGGCTCCACGTCGTACTCCGGCGCCTTGACGGCTCGAGCGACGAACGAGTTCACACCGTCCGCCCCGACGACGATCCGCGCCCGCTCTTCGACCGGCTTCCTGCCCCTTGCATGTCCGCGAATGCCGATGACGGTTCCATCGGCGACGATCAGTTCATCGACCGTGAAGCTCTCCCGAACCTCCACGCCGGACTCCGCCGCTGCGCTGACGAGGAGCGCGTCGAGCACGGTGCGGCGCGGGCAGAAGCCGCCCATCCCGTCGTTTGCGTCGGGAATCGTGCCCGACAGCGCGAAGGGACCGACGTCGAACCGCATTCGCCGGCAGATCGGCGGCACTCGTGTCGCGGCGAGCCGCTGAAGCAGTCCCCACCGCCCGAGGATCTCGGCGCCGTGAGGCCAGAGAATGTGGGTCGAGATGGTGTCGCTCGGGAAGCTCGCCTTGTCGACGAGCAGTACCTTGAATCCGCGGCGCGCCAGCAGCATGGCAGCCGGCGAGCCGGCACAGCGGGCGCCGACGACGATGGCATCGAACATCGTGAACCTCCGCGCCGCCAACCCTACCCGACCGCCGGAGCGGCGGGCATCGGACGGATTACCCAACCGTCGCAGCCGCTTGAAATTGGGTAATTCTGCGTATCAGGTCAGATGAGGTTCCGCTGATAGGCCCAGGCGGTCGCCGCAGAGCGGCTCGACACGCCGAGCTTGTCGAAGATGTTGCTGACGTGACGGGCGACGGTCTTCTCGCTGATGAACAGCGCCTCGGCGATCGCGCGATTCGTCCTGCCGGATGCCAGCAGATGCAGGACCTGCAGTTCCCGCTCGCTGAGAGGGGCGGCCGGCTGCGGGCCCCCTGGTGCCGACGGCGGCGCGGCGCGCGCGAGAGGTGCCCGGGCGTTGAGCCGCTTCAGCAGCTTGCGCGCGGCATCGATCTCGAGCCGGCGGCCATCCTCGTCGCCGCGACGCGCGCAGACCGCCGCGAGCAGCAGGCGGGTGTGCGCCTCCTCGTACGGCATCTCGAGGTCCCGCCAGGTCTCCCATGCCTGACGCAGTGCTCCGGCGGCGCTCGCGACATCCCCCTCGGACAGAAGAACGGCGCCGGCCGCCTGCTCGGACGCCGCCGAGAGCAGCGGGGCGTCGATCGCCCGTGCGATCTCCGACAATTCGCCGGCCGCCGCGCGGGCCTGATCGATCTCGCCGGCCGCGAGCAGAATCTCGACCGCAGCCGCGAGGACCCGGGCGCGCGCCGCCGGGGCACGCGTGTCGAGCAGAACCGCGCGGATCGACGCGGCGGCGTCCGCGACTCGGTCCTGGGCCAGGCGGAGCAGCGACAGGCCGGGCTGCGGCTTGCGGCCGCGCTCGTTCGCGCGCACGAACGCGGCTTCGGCCTTGTCGAACTCACCGCGCAATCGATGAATCTCGCCGAGGCGGTACAGCGCGGCGCCCGCTGCCGGCCGCGACAGCAGCAGCTCGCACGCGTTCTGCGCGTCGCGGGCCGCGGCGTCCCACTCGCCGCGCAGCTGCAGGACCTCGGCGCGATACAGCAGGCACTCGCCGCGGTAGCGCACGAGATCGGGCTGCGCGGCACACCACCGAGCGAGCCGCGCGGTCCATTCGTACGCGCGGCGCAGGTCGAAGATCTCCTGGCATCCCTCGAGCACGGTGCAGTACGCATCGCCGGCCAGCATCGGCGAGACGTCGCCTGCGATCACCGCGACCATCGCTTCGTCGAGCAGGGCCACACCCTCGCGGACGCGGCCGAGACGGATCAGGGCGCGGCCGCAGCCCTGAGCCGCCTTGCAGGCGAGATCGGGATCCGCATACCGGCGCGCGATCTCGGCAGCCTCGCCGAACAGGGCGTGACCCGCGGCCGGGTCCCCCTGCACGACGCGCTGAATGGCGGACGGAATCAACAGATACCCGCGCACGACGCACTCGATCTGCCCCTCGTCGAGGATGTGCCGGGCTCGCGCGAACCAGCCGGATGCCGGAGCCATGGCGCCGCGGAGCTGCAGTCCGATCGCGAGCGAGCATGCCGATCGCGCGGCCCCTTCGCGGTCGCCGCGCTCCAGGAAGGTGTGATGCGCCCGTTCCCAGAACGCCTCACTGTCGTCGTCGCGCCCGAGCAGGTAGCCGGCCGTGGCGAGGCGTTCGAGATCCTCCGCTTCCAGCGGAGCTTCGCGCGCGGCGGCCTCGAACAGGCGATACGCCTCCGCCCAACACCGCTCCGCGAATGACTTCCGCGCCCGCTCGAGCGTTTGCGCGTTCACCATGGCGTCCCTGCGCATCGTAGATCAGTCGGCGCCAGGGTTGCCGCCCCGGTTCGCGATTCATCAGCGCCACCAGCGCGACGGCGATCCAGAGCGCGGCCGCGAAGCTGAACGAGAACACCAGCAACCGCAGCCCCGAAATGCCGAGCGGATTGAGCGCCAGGAGTGAAAACGTGATGCTCACGTGCATGAGCATGCCGATGAGGATGCTCCCGGTCGCGTCGTAGACCCAGACCATCACGATTCGGTACGCCGTCAGGTACCCGATGAATATGCCGGCGGCGATGCCGGTCATGTGGATCGACATCGGCAGGTCGCCGGCCGCGGACCGGGCCGACCAGATGTTCGGGAACAGGTGCCACGCGCTCCAGAGGATGCCGACGATGAACCCGGTTGAGACCATGCCGCGCGTTCGCCTCAGCGCCGGGATCGCGAAACCCGTCCACCCGAGTTCCTCGAAGATGCCCGCTGCCACGCCTACGGCGAGGCTGGTGAGCAGAAGCGACAGCGGGTCGTCCGAGGTGACGATGCCCGGCAGGAAGCCACGCGAGACGGAGGAGAGCGCCGCCAGCGCGGCCGCAATCGCCGCCGGCGCGATCAGCAGGGCGGCGTACCAGCGCGCGCCGGCGCGCCAGGCGATCAGGCGCGACGCGAAGGCGGCGAGACCGCTCCGTCCGTGCAGCAGCGCGGTCATGAAGAGGCCGGACAGGGCCGGGCCGGCGAGCATCGCGAACAATGCGTAGGCGAACCGCGGGTCGCTTCCCGGCGTGGTTCCGCGCATC
This sequence comes from Vicinamibacterales bacterium, assembly GCA_035699745.1. Taxonomy (NCBI): domain Bacteria; kingdom Pseudomonadati; phylum Acidobacteriota; class Vicinamibacteria; order Vicinamibacterales; species Vicinamibacterales bacterium. The sequence goes on along the minus strand of DASSPH010000054.1, from coordinate 19,192 downwards.
CCGCCCGAGCCGCCGACGGCGAGAAGCGCGCCGCCCCACGAAATCGCGAACGTCAGTACGAAGTAGGAGGCAACAGGATGTCTTCCGACGAACGACTTGAGGCTGGTCATGACACCTCGCGTATCGCCGGGAGAGAACGCATGAACCCTGCCCGTTGCAGTGACGGCGGTGACGGCTCCATCGCCGCGCTGCCGCGGAATAGTCCTGCGCAGCGGGAAAAATCTCCGATCGCCCGCCGCCGCACGAGCGCCATCGGCGCCGGCGCGGCGCGATCTCCCTCAGGCGCGGCATATGCAGGCGCCGACGCGCCCGACATGCGGACGTGGGCCGCGTCGCGCCAAGGAGGACCTATGGCAATTCTCGAGGTCTTCGCACACCTGACGGTTCGACCGGGACAACTGGAGGGCTTCAAACGGCAGGCGGCCGAGTGCATCCGGATCACGAAGGAGAAGGACACGCGAACGTTGCGCTACGACTGGTTCCTGGCGAGCGATGGCGCCGAGTGCGAGGTGCACGAGGCGTACACCGGACCTGAAGGACTCATCGAGCACAACAGCCACATCCTCGAGGCCCGCACCAGGCTGTTCGCCGACTACGCCGACGATCACTTTATGACGGTGTACGGAGAGCCGTCGCAGCCGCTGCTCGACTTGTTCAAGGCGCACGGGGTCGGGTTCAAGTGGTTTCGCTTCCTCCAGGGATTGGAGCCGTCCATCTCCAACCCGGTTCCCGTGCCTGCCGGCGAGATGAGGCAGCTCGTATGACACCGGCGCTCCAGACGAAAGTAGACGAGTTCCTGGCGCAGAAGCGCATCGCGGTGGCGGGCGTGTCACGCGACAACGGCCATCACCCGGTGGGCAACCTGATCTATCGCCGGTTGAAGAAGACCGGCCACGAGGTCTTCCCGGTGAATCCGCACATCCAGACGTTCGAAGGCGATCCGTGTTACCCGGATCTGCGATCGATTCCTGGCGGGGTCGATGGCGTGGTGATTGTCACCCGGCCGGACACCACCGAGCGGATCGTGCGCGACTGCGGTGATGCCGGCGTCCGCCGCGTCTGGATGCACCAGTCCATCGGCACCAAGGCGTCGAGCGTCTCGCCGGCCGCCGTCGAGTACTGCCAGCAGCACGACATCAGCGTGATCGCGGGCGCGTGCCCGATGATGTACGGCGAAGGCGTCGATCTCGGACACGCGTGCATGCGATGGATGCTCCGGGTGACCGGACGGCTCCCTGCATGACGCAGGCGCGCCGACATACGACTGGGGCATCGCAGCCTTCGAGCTGACCGCCGATCGGGCACCGGGCGCGGGGTTGCGATCCACCGCCCGGACCCCTATGCTGTGGCCGCAGCGAGCCACTCTCCCCGGTCTCGCAAGCACCTGCGGCCATGGCGGCGCGTCACGACGTAACGGCGCTCCTCGACGAATGGAGTCGCGGCGACCAGGCGGCGCTCGGCCAGTTGCTGCCTCTCGTCTACGCGGAGCTCCGCCGAATCGCCGCCCGGCAGCTGGGCAGGGAGCGCGCCGGCCACACGCTGCAGCCGACCGCGCTCGTCCACGAGGCCTACCTGCGGCTCGTGGATCAGCGCCAGGTCGACTGGCAGAATCGCGCGCACTTCTTCGGCGTCGCGGCGCAGATCATGCGGAGAGTGCTCGTCGATCACGCGCGCCGCCACACCGCGAACAAGCGCGGCGACGGCGCGCCGCACATCTCCATCGACGATGCCCAGGGCGTCGCGGCGGCCGCCGAGATGCCGCTCATCACCCTCGATCACGCTCTCCGCCGGCTGGAGAAGGTCGACCCCGATCTCGCGCGCATCGTCGAACTGCGCGCCTTCGGCGGGTTGACGATCGACGAAGCGGCGCACGTGCTCAACGTCTCGCCGTCGACGGCCAAACGCGACTGGCGCACCGCCCGGGCGTGGCTCAATCGCGAGATCGGTGCGACGGATGCCGCTGACTGACGACCGGTGGCGGCGCGTGAAGGCGCTGTTCCAGGCCGCCGTGGAGCTTGCCCCCGAAGACCGCCGGGCGTTCGTCTCGTCGGCGGCCGGAGACGACGAGGACCTGCGGGCCGAGGTCGAGTCGCTGCTGTCGTCCGACGCCCGGGACGCCGCGCTGCTCGACCGGCTTCCCGGCCACGCGCGCGCGGCGCCGGCGGATGCCCTGGGCGTCCTCGCGTCGACGACGATCGGCGTGACGAGAACGCGGCCGCTGCTCGGTCCCGGACGTTCGGTGGGCTCGTACGAAATCATCGGCGTGCTGGGCGCCGGGGCAATGGGCGACGTCTATCGCGCCAGAGACGCCAGATTGAACCGCGAGGTCGCGCTCAAGGTCGTCGCCGGACTCTCGTCGGACGATCCCAGCCGCGTCGCGCGGTTCAGACGCGAGTCGCAGCTGCTCGCGGCGCTGAACCATCCGAACATCGCGGCGATCTACGGCGTCGAGGAATCGGCGGAGCCGCGCGCGCTGGTGCTGGAGCTGGTCGACGGGCCGACGCTGGCGGACCTCATCGCCGCGGGGCCGATGCCCGCCCGCCGGGCGCTGCCGATCGCGCGGCAGATCATCGACGCGCTGGAAGCGGCGCACGAGCAGGGCATCGTGCATCGCGATCTCAAGCCCGCCAACGTGAAGGTCCGAGCGGACGGCGTCGTCAAGGTGCTGGATTTCGGCCTGGCGAAAGCCCTCGGCGCCGATGCCGGCACGGCGATCAACGACGCGCCGCACGATACCGCGGCGACTCGCGAGGGGATCATCCTCGGCACCGCGGCCTACATGTCGCCGGAACAGGCGAAGGGGCTGCCGGTCGACAAGCGCACCGACATCTGGGCGTTCGGCTGCGTGCTGTTCGAGATGTTCGCGGGCCGGCCGCCGTTTCGCGGCGACACCGTCACCGACGTGCTCGCCGCCGTCGTCAAGGAGGATCCGGACTGGACGGCGCTTCCCGCGGACGCGCCGCTTCCGGTGCAGCGGCTGCTGCGGCGCTGTCTGGTCAAGAATCCTCGACAGCGGCTGCGGGACATCGGCGACGCGCGGCTCGAGCTCGACGTCGAGAACGAGGGGCCGCCCGACGCGACGGCGTCGAGGAACCGCCCCGCGCGCTACGCCGGGTGGCTGCCCTGGGCCGCGGCCGTGGCGATCGCGCTTTCCGCAGTCGTCATCCGGGAGGGCTGGCGCGCGATGCAGCCGCCGTCGCCGCTGGCGAACGCCACGTTCACGCAGTTCACGAACTGGGAGGGGAACGAAGAGGGAGCCGAGATTTCTCCCAACGGCGAGCTGGTGGCGTTCCTCTCGGACCGCGAGGGGGAGTTCGATCTCTGGGTCAGCCAGGTGGGCACCGGGATCTTTCACAACCTGACGCGCGATGTCGCGCCGCTCGCGGCGAGCGGCTCGATCGTGCGCAAGCTGGGGTTCACGTCCGACGGCGCGCAGATCTGGTTCAACCCGGGCGACGGCAAGCCCCCCGCGCTCATGCCGTGGATGGGAGGACCGCCGCAGCCGTTCCTGCCGGCGGGCACGAACACGCCCGCCTGGTCGCCCGACGGCACCAGCTTCGTCTATGTCGACAAGGCCAGGCGCGAGGATCAAATCTATCGCGCCGATGCCTCCAACACCGAGCGGCAGCAGATCTTCGGACCAGGCAGCCTGAAGAACATGAATCCCGTCTGGTCCCCCGACGGCAAGTGGATCTATTTCACCCGCGGCGTCGAGCCGCAGGACGAAACCGCGATGGACGTGTGGCGGCTCCGCCCGGCCGGCGGCACGGCGGAGCGTGTGACCGCACAGCACCTCGCCATCAACTTCCTCGCGCCGCTCGACTCGCGCAGGTTCCTGTACGTGGCGCGTGCCGAGGATCGATCGGGGCCGTGGCTCTGGTCGGTCGACGTGGACACCGGCCGCTCGACGCGCGTGCCTTCGGGGGTTGATCAATACCTGTCGGTCTCCGCCAGCCGCGACGGCCGGCGCGTCGTCGCCACGGTTGCGAACCCGAGCGCGAGCCTGTGGCGCGTGCCGCTGGCGGATCGGCCCGCGGAGGAGCGCGATGCCGAGCGATACCCGCTGCCGGGACCGACCGGCTTCGCCTTCGCGCCGCGCGCCGGTCCGCAGTCCCTGTTCTATCTCACCGACCGCGGCATAGACGACGGGCTGTGGAAGGTCCAGGACAACCGGGCGTCGCAGCTGCGCCGCGCCGTGGACGCGCCGATCTCCGAGGCGCCGGCGGTGTCGCGCGACGGCCGGCTCGCGGTGGTGGTTCGAAAGCAGGGCCGGCGCTCTCTGTCGGTCATGGCCGGCGACGGCACCAACGCGCAGAAGCTCGCGGGAGCCATCGAGATCGACGGCGCCGCGGGCCAGGGCGCGGCCGACTGGTCGCCGGACGGCACGCGTATCGTCGCCGGGGGTCATGACGAGAAGGGGCCGGCGTTGTTCCTCATTGCCGTCGACACGGGCGTCGCCACCCGGCTCGTCGAGGGCACATGGCTGAATCCGGTGTGGTCTCCCCGCGGCGATCTGATCGTGTATGCCGGCAGGTCCGTGATCGGCCAGGTCGAGCTCCGCGGGATCAGACCGGACGGCACGGCGGTGGCGCTGCCGCGGGTGATGGTCCGTCCCGGCGGGTATCGCTTCGTCCCTGACGGCAGCGCCCTCGTCTACGTCGAACGCATCCAGTCGCCGGACTTCTGGCGGCTCGATCTCGCCAGCGGCGAGCGGCGGCAGCTGACGCGGCTGGAGAATCGGGGCGCCGTGCGGACCTTCGACATCACGCCGGACGGGAAGTACATCGTGTTCGATCGCGCGCGGCAGAACTCGAACGTCGTGCTCATCGAGCTGCCGAGGCAGTAGGCTGAGCCTCGCTGTTTCGTTGTCCGATTTCGCGCCAAGCCCGCACGCGGCATTCTTCGAGCTCGTACAACACGCGCGGGGTTTGACAACGTGCCGTCGAATACCTGGTAATTGCCGACAATGCCTTCCACGCTCATCGCGATGCTGATCCAGGATCTGCGTTACGGTCTGCGGCGGATCAAGCGGCAGCCTGCGTTCACGGCTCTGGTCGCCGTGACGCTCGCCGTCGGCGTCGGAGCGAACGCCGCGATGTTCGGGCTCGTGGACGTGCTCATGTTCCGCACACCACGGCACGTGGCCGCGCCTGAGGCCATCGTTCGGGTCGAGGGGGCCGGAAGCTACGTCCGCTACGAAGATCTGCGCGATCGGCTGCGCTCTGCGGAACTGGCGGCCTACACTCGCCGCTCTGTGGGCTTCGGCGCGGGCGTTGAAGCAATGCCTCTCCGCATCGAATGCGTGACGCCGACCTACTTTCGCGTGCTGGGAATGACGCCTCAGTACGGACGGACCTTCGCCGAGGCGGACGCCAGCCTCGACGCTGACAGGACGGTGGTCGTCTCTCACGATCTCTGGCGAAGGCGGTTCAATGCCGATCTGAACGCGGTGGGAACGCGCGTTCGCATCGCCGATAAGTCCTACGACGTGATCGGCGTGGCACCGGCCGGCTTCACGGGCGTGGAGTTTGGCGACGTGGACGCGTGGATTCTGCTCGAGGCGTCGCCGGAGGCCTGTTCGCCGTTCGCGAGAAACCTGCTTCGATCCGACACCCGGTGGCTGACGACCATCGGCCGGCTTCGTGACGGCGTTCCGCTCAGCCAGGCACAGGCCGAACTCGCCAGCCTCGCCCTGGCCAGCCCGGTTGCGCCCGCCGCCTCTGGACGTTCGAACGACCGGGACAGGCTGACGCCGATGTACGCGTCCAGGCGCGTGAGCCTCAGCCGGGATGGCCGGCTTGCCCTGTGGTTGATGGGCGGCGCCGCGGTCCTTCTCCTTATGGCGTGCGTGAATGTCGCCGGGCTGCTCTGGACCCAGACGCTGAACAGAGCCCGTGAGACGGCGGTTCGCCTCCAGGTGGGAGCGAGCCGCGTTCGGGTATTCGCGCACCTGCTCGTGGAACACTTGATCGCGGCCGCAATCGGCGGGGTCGCGGCGGTTGCGGTCGCAGCGGTGCTCGGACGGGCGGTCCACAGGTATTTCCCGTATGCGGAGGGCGTCGAGTTGATGACCCTCCGCAGCCTCGTCGTGGTGGGGCTGCTCGCGTTTCTCGCCGGCCTTGCAAGCGGCATCGTGCCCGTCGTCCATGCTTCACGGACCGGTGCCGAGCGATTCTTTCGAACGGGGGATTCCCTCGCGGCGATGCGCTCGCGATGGCGCGCGACGCTGCTGTCGCTGCAGATTGCGCTCGCCCTGGTTCTCGCGGTGGCGGCGGGATTGTTCGTCGCGAGCGTCAGGAAGTTCCACCAGGATTTCAGCTACGACCTGGAGCACGTCATCGCCGCCTCGATTGACCTGCGGACGTCGAATACGCGGACGCCTCTGGAGGTTCAGGGCCTCTTCGAAACCCTCTTGCGTCGTGTGCAGCAGATGCCGCAGGTGCAATCTGCAGCGCTCAGCTCCGCTCCGGTCCTCGAGTCCGGCGGCTGGAGCCGGATATTTGGCGTGAGCCGCACCATCACCGGCCGCCAGGTGACGATGCATAAGTTGGTCGAGGTGACGCCTGAGTACTTCTCGACGCTGGGACTGAGCCTGTCCGGCGGGCCGGGGTTTGACGGCCAGGCAGCCGCTGCCTCGGAAGACACCATCGTGCTCGAGGATATCGTGGCGAGGCAGCTGTTTCCGTCGGAGTCGCCGCTCGGGCAGTGTGTCTTCGTGTCGCGTCGTTGTCTGAAGGTGGCCGGCGTCGTGCCGACATCGCGCGCCAGCCTGAAACCGGGCAGCCAGACCTCGCAGGTATTCGTGCCCTTCCGTGCATCGAGCGACATCGAAACGACAGCGCAGGTTCTGTTGATCCGGACGAGGCGGCCGGCCGCTTCTCAGTTACGGGCAGTCTCCGGCGTGCTGCAGGGCGCCGCGCCGGACCTGCCCTACGTGAACATCCGGACGCTCGAGGAACTCGCCGACGTGCAGGCGCGCTCGTGGCTGCTCGGGTCGACGGTCTTCGGTATCTTCGGCACGCTGGCGATGCTGCTCGGCGCGATTGGCATTTACGGCGCGCTGGCGTCCACGATCCGGCAGCGGACAGCAGAAATCGGTTTGCGGCTCGCGCTCGGGGCCGCACGCGGCGATATCGCTCGCATGATCGTGCGCCATGCCGCGCTGGCCGTCCTGTCAGGTCTGGTCGCGGGGCTCGGTGCGTCGTTCGCGGGGGCGAGGTACATCCAGGCCCTGCTGTTCAATGTCCCGGCGGTTCATGCCACGACCTACGCGGCTGCGCCAATGGTCGTGCTCTTTGCCGCGCTGCTGGCATGCGTTGTCCCGGTGCGTCGAGCCATGTGCGTCGACCCCGCCATCGCGCTCAGACGGGAGTGATACAGCACACCCGAAGCTCACATCAGCCGCGAGCAGTGTCATGAAGACAGCGACTGTACTGCGAACGATTGCGCCCGGACTTCTCCTTCTCAGTTGTGCGGCCGGACTCGCCGGCGAGACCGTCGCGGCGCAGCAGCCGTATTTCAAGATGGGTGAGTGGGCGCTGCGCGGGTCCACCAGTTCTGCGCCGATGCCCGAATATCCGAGAGAGGCGCTCCGCGACAAGGTGTCGGGGGTGGTCGTCGCAGCGGTTCGCTTCGGGGTCGATGGGCGAGTCGATTCAGTCGAGATCCTGGAGTCGCCGGACGCTCTGACGGGCGCGGCGGTCCGCAGCGCGGTGAGCCGGTGGACGATGCCTGCGGCCCACGGAGCAGACCGTCCGCGCAGTTACCCCATTGCGGGGAAGCTGACCTTTTACTTCCAGGTTCGACATGGAAAAGGCTACGTCGTCGATCCCGATCAGATGCCTGGCGGTACGCCGCGGCCGCAACCGGCACCGGCAGTGACGATCCCCCGCTCCGGCGTGCCGTCTCTCAATGTTCCATCGGCCCCGGCGAAGTCGATACCGGGCAGTCATGGAGAGACGCTGGACACCATGACCGTCTCCGCATTCAGGAAGCAGGCGGCACGCACCCGCCACGTGGTTCTGGATTCAGGCGAGCGCGAGGCGTTCAGACGCGGTCACTGGCCGGGCGCGGTCAACATTCCCTTCGACGAGCTTTCGGTTCGGAGCGGGCCGGAGCTGCCGCGCGACCGGCTCATTGCCGTCGACTGCACGCGGGAGGACATGCAGTTGTGCCGGTGGGCCGGAGGCCGGCTCGTCGAACAGAAGTTCCCGAAGATCGTGCTGCTGGTGCGATGAGCCGCGGCGGCGGACGGCCGAGCGGCCCAATCGCTTGACATGCGCCAACGGACAGATTATTTTGTCCGTTGCCGGCCGACAACGAACCCATGGGCGCCCAACCGCTCGACATCATCGACGACCCCGTGCGCGCCCGCGCGGCGCTCCAGCCGATTCGGTTGCGGCTCCTGCACCTGCTCGAGCGGCCGCAATCGGCGCCCCAACTGGCGAACGCGACCGGGATGCCGCGCCAGCGCGTGCTCTACCACCTGCGGAAGCTCGAGGCGCAGCGGCTGGTGGAGGCGCACGAGCACGGAAGCGTCGGCCGCCGCATCGATCGCTCCTACGTCCGCACCGCGACGTCGTACGCCATTGCGCCGAAGACGCTGGGCGGCGTCGCCGCCGATCCGCGGACGATCGCCGACGCGTTCTCTTCGGCGTACCTCTCGGCGGTCGCCGGCCGGGCGCTGAACGACCTCGCCGCGCTCGGCAAGGCCGCGGCCGCCCGCGGCAAGCGCGTGCCGACGCTCACGCTGGAAACCGCCGTGCGGTTTGCGACGCCGGCCGATCAGCGGCGGTTCACCGACGAGCTCACCGCGGCTCTCGCCACCCTCGCGTCCAAGTACCACGACCCCGATGCGCCGCAGGGACGCACGTTCCGCGTGTTCGCGTGCGGCTATCCCGCCGTGCCCGCAGGGCCGGCCCAACCCCAACGCGGCCGCGAGGCCGGCATGGAGGCGATGTGACTGACGACCCCCGGCGCACCGCGCGCGCGCTCGATCTGACCGTCGACATCGACGCCACACTCGAAGACGTGTGGCAGGCGCTGACCAGCGGCGAGGGCATTGCCCGCTGGTTCGCCCCGTACGCCGCGGTCACGCCGGGCGCAGGCGGCAGCGTCAGCATCGGCTGGGACCCGAACGAGATGTGGGCCACGCCAATCACGGTGTGGGAACCGATGCGGCGGATGCAGACCGCCAGCGAGATGCCGACGAAGGACGGCCGCACGATCCGTCTCGCGGTCGACTATTACCTCGAAGCCCGCGGCGGACGGGTGCGGGTGCGTCTCGTGCACTCCGGCTTCGACGACAGCGGCACATGGGATGACTACATCGACGGGCTCGACGCCGGCTGGACGTACTTCCTGTTCAACTTGAAGCACGCGCTCGAACGCCATCGCGGCGTCGATCGCCAGCAGCTCTCCGCACGGTTCCGCACGACCGCGCCGGCCGGCGGCGACCACCCGATCTTCGGCGCGAAGGGTCTGCGCGTGCAGCCCCCGGTCGCCGGTCTCCGGCCGGGCGACGCCTGTCGCTTCTCGCTCGGCGGCATCGAGGCCGATGCCCGCGTCGCCGTGCGCCGCGCGCCGCGCGCGGTCGCCTTCGTCGTGCCGGCGTGGAACGACGCGCTGCTCTTCGTCGAACGCGAAGGGATGAAGGAGACGCACGGGCTGGGCGTCTGGCTCTCGCTCTACGGCGTGCCCGAGACGGCCGCGGCGCCGCTGCGGCAAGGGCTGGCCGGCTTGAAGTCGGCGTTCGCCGTGCCCGAGCCATGAAACGCGCAACCCGCGTCCGCTATCGCAACGTTCGCAGGTAGGCGAGCCAGGCGGCGCGCTCTTCCGGCGCAGGCCGATCGAAATGCACGCCGTCGATGCCGTCAGATCCCGCCGCGTCCCATGACCGCCGCAGTTCCGCGGTTCAGACGATCGGCTTCAGCACCATCCGTCCGTACGCGACGAACGCCATGAGGAGGCCCAGCGTGCCGCTCATGGCGATCGACCCGATCTCGCCGTACCTGGCGTGGACGCCGATGAACACCAGGCTCTCGAGCGCCAGCACCGTCGCGGCGGCCACCGTGAGCGCCGGCCGCCAGTGGAGCGCCGCCGGAACGATCAGCCCGATCACGCACACGAGCTCGACGATGCCGAGGGCCATCCAGGCCTGGCGCGGTAACGCGCCAAAGGACGGCACCTCCCGGCTGATCTGGTCGAACAGGAAGATCTTCATCCAGCCCGACGCAGCGTACGCGAGCGCGGCGAGGACCTGCAGGACCCACAACAGAATGTTCATCGTCGAGGGCGCATTCTAACGTGCGGCGGCTCGAATCCGCACCTGGTGCGATAGTATCCACCTCACCCCGATGCGCCTGCCCCCTCGCTACGTCGTCGGACGGGAACTGGGACGCGGCGGCATGGGGATCGTCTACGAGGCCGAGGACACGCGCCTTCGCCGGAAGGTGGCGATCAAAGTCCTTCAGCGGGGGCCCGATCGTGCCGGATGGGCGCAGCGGTTCGCGCAGGAAGCGCGCGCCGCGTCCGCGCTGAATCATCCCAACATCATCACCATTCACGATATCGACGCCGCCGACGATGGGGACTTCATCGTGATGGAGCTCGTCGACGGCGCGCCGCTGAACCGGCGGCCGGCCGACGGGCCGATGCCCCTCGCGCGCGCGATCGACTACGCCATCCAGATGGCCGGCGCGCTGGCGGCGTCGCATGCCGCGGGAATCGTGCATCGCGACCTCAAGCCCGCCAACCTGATGGTGACGCGCGACGGCACCATCAAGGTGCTGGATTTCGGTCTGGCGAAATCGACCAGCGCGCCTCAGGGCGATGCCGCGACGGTGACCGGCGCTCCGTACACGCAGGCCGGAGCGATCGTCGGGACCAGCGGATACATGTCGCCGGAACAGGCCCTCGGCCAGCCGGCCGACGCACGGTCGGACGTGTTCTCGATGGGCGTGGTGTTCTACGAGACGCTCGCGGGACGGCAGGCCTTCTCCGGCACCTCCGAGTGGTCGGTGATGAACGCGGTCGTTCGCGAGCAGCCGGTGCCGCTGCAGACCGTCAGGCCGGACGTTCCCGCCGCCGTCGCGCAGATCGTGGAGCGCTGCCTCGAAAAGGATCCCGCGCGGCGTTATCCGTCGGCGGTGGAGCTGCTCGCCGATCTGCGGCGGCTTGCGCCGGCACATGCGATGCCGCGTTCGTCGCGAATGCCGCGCCTGGTCGCGGCCGGCGCCGTCCTGGCGCTGGCGATCGTCATCGCCATCACGTGGGTCATGGTGCGCCGATGGCAGTCGGCGGCGCTGGTGGAGCGATCGCTGCCGGAGATCGAACGGCTCGCCGGCCTCGGGCAGTTCGTCGACGCCTATCGGCTGGCCATGCGAGCCGCCGCGCTCGCCCCCGGCGACCTGCGCGTGCGGCGCGCGCTCGGCGCCGCCACACTGCCTCTCAGCATGAGTGAGCCGGTGGGCGCCGAGGTGCACTTCAACGACTTCATCGACGCCGGCGGCGCGTGGGTATCGGTCGGCCGCATCCCGATCAAGGACGCGCGCGTTCCCCAGGGGCAACTGCGCTGGAGGCTCGTGAAGAGTGGATTCGACACGGCTGAAGGTGCATCGCCGATCGCGCCGGTCATCGCGCTGCGCCAGACCGGGGAGTCGCCACCCGGAATGCTCTACGTGCGCGGCGGGCCGTTTCGCCAGGGAACGGCGGCGGTCCGGTTGCCGGACTTCTGGATCGACAAGTACGAAGTCACCAATGGTGAATTCAAGCGATTCGTCGATGCCGGCGGCTACCGCGATCCGAAGTACTGGAAGGACGGGTTCGACCTCGTCGCGGGCCTGCGCGACAAGACCGGGCGGCCGGGGCCGGCGACGTGGGAGCTCGGCACGTTCCCCGAAGGACAGGCCGACTACCCGGTCGGCGGGGTCAGTTGGTACGAGGCCGCCGCCTACGCGCAGTTTGCCGGCAAGCAGCTGCCGACGCTCTTCCACTGGAGGCAGGCGATTGGAACCGTGTTGTACGGCCAGGCGGTCGCGTCGGTGGCCAACTTCAACGGCAAGTCGGCCGAACCGGTGACCGCGCTCAAGGATCTCGGCGCGTTCGGCACCTACGGCCTCTCGGGAAACGTCAAGGAGTGGGTCTGGAACGCGACCGGAGACCGCCGGAACATCGTCGGCGGGGCCTGGAACGATCCTCCATACATGGCGTTCAACCGCGAGCCGCGGCTGCCGCTCGATCGTCATGCGGCTCACGGCTTCCGCTGCATTCGTGACGTCTCGCCGCTGCCGCCCGAGGCCCTCGCGCCGGTTCCTCCCAACGTCGGCGCGCGTTCGGACAAACCGGTGGGCGACGATCTCTATGCGGCGTACAAGGCGTTGTATGGCTACGACCGCCGGCCACTCGACGCGCGCGTCGAGCCGCTGCCGGAAACCGACCATTGGCGTGCCGAACTGGTGTCGATCGCCGCGGCGTACGGACAGGAGCGCGTCCCGGTCTTTCTGCTTCTGCCGAAGAACGCACCGCCCCCCTATCAACCGGTGATCTGGTTTCCAGGCGGATATGCGTTCGGCCTGCTTCCTCTCGGCCCCGACCTCAGCGCCGCGCCCGGCGCGGCGTACTTCAACTTCCTCACGCGCAGCGGCCGCGCTCTCGTGATTCCGATCTATCAGGGCACGTTCCAGCGCTTCGCGGGCGTCGGCGAATTCCCCCGCGACGATCAGATGAACGCCTATCGGGACATGGTCGTCCAGTGGTCGAAGGATCTGGGCCGGACGATCGATTACCTCGAGACCCGGCCGGACATCGACGCAGCAAAGGTCGGATTCTACGGCCTCAGTGCCGGCGCCACGGCGGCGCTGCCGATCGTCGCCGTCGAACCGCGGCTGAAGGCGGTCGTGCTGTTGTCCGGAGGACTGCAGACCGGCCGCCGGCCCGCGGAGGCCGATCCCATCAACTTCGCGCCGCGCATCACCGCCCCGACGCTGATGTTGAACGGGCGCGACGATTTCATTTTCCCGCTCGACGACGTCGCCCGGCCGCTGTTCGCGCTGCTCGGCGCGCCGCCCGACCGCAAGCGGCTCGCGATCCACGAAGGCGGCCACATTCCGCCGCTCAACGAGCTGATTCGGGACGTGCTCGGCTGGTTCGATCAGTATCTGGGGCCGGTGACGGTGCGATAGCCGCCCGAGAGATTCGGGCGCGGCGCGACACCGTTCAATCCGGCCGCCGCGAGCGAGTCGCTGAGCCGCGCCGCGCGCAGGAGGAGGTAGTTCCGCTCCGGCGTGTTCGCCGTGCGCTGCGAGGCGCGACGATACTCGTCGACCGCCTCGTGGTGACGGCCCGCCCGCTCGAGCAGGTGCGCACGGGCCGCCGCCAGCCGATGGTGGGCCGCAAGACGTGGATCGGCGGCGAGGTCCTCCAGGGCAGCCAGACCGGCGTCGGCCCCCTCGACCATCGCAAGGGCGATCGCGCGGCTGAGCCGCGCCATCGGGCTGCCGTAACATCGCAGCGCGTCGTAGAGCGCGAGGATCTGCGGCCAGTCCGTCGCCTCGGTGCTGGGTGCTTCGTCGTGCAGCGCGGCGATGGCGGCCTGAATCTGGTACGGACCGGCGGCGCCTCGCGCCAGCGCCCGCTCGAGGATCCGCTTGCCTTCCGAGATGCGCTCCTGGTTCCAGCGCGATCGAACCTGTTCGTCGAGCGGGATCAGCTCGCCGTTCGGCCCCGCCCGCGCCGCGCGCCGCGCGTCGGTGAGCAGCATCAGCGCAAGCAGGCCGGAGACTTCCGGGTGATCCGGCAGCAATCGCGAGAGCAGCCGGGCCACCCGGATTGCCTCGTTCGACAGGTCGAGGCGGTACAGCTCGTCTCCCTGGGCGGCGGTGTACCCTTCGCTGAAGATCAGGTACAGCACGTTGAGTACGGTGGGCAGGCGGGCCGCACGATCGTCCGCTGTAAGGTCGGGGAAGCTTCGCCCGGCTGATTCGATCGTCTGTTTCGCGCGCGTCAGGCGCTGCGCCATCGTCCGCTCGGGCACCAGGAACGCGCGCGCGATTTCACCCGTAGTGAGGCCGCCCATGACGCGCAGCGTGAGCGCGACCTGCGATGCCGCCGACAACGCCGGATGGCAGCACATGAAGTAAAGGTCGAGCGTCTCGTCCCGCTCGTTGACGCCGGCAGCATCCGCCGCCAGCGCGATCTGCTGGTCGGCGGGGATCAGGCTGGCCACCAGCTGCTCACGATGTCTGCGGGCGGCGTCCGCCCGGATGTGATCGGTGAGCCGGCGCGCGGCCACGGTGATCAGCCAGCCTTTCGGGTTGTCGGGCATGCCCTGCGTCGGCCACTGCATCGCGGCGGCAAGCAGCGCCTCCTGCACCGCGTCTTCGCACGCACCGAAATCGCGGTAACGGCGCACCAGGCCGCCGAGGACCGCGGGTGCGAGATCGCGCAACAGCTCCTGAGCGCGATCGTCCAGCCGCGGGATCATGTGCTCGACGCCCAGTCGGCCGGCGCGCCGCTCATCACCTGCCGCACCTCGATGGCGAGATTCAACGGCCGGCCGCCCGGGCCCGGAGCCGCGGAGGCCTCTGCGGCGATCGCGTAGGCGCGCTCGGGCGTGTCGACGTCCACGATCCAGTAGCCGGCCAGGAACTCCTTCGATTCGGGGAACACGCCGTCGGTGATGGGCTCGCCGCCGGCGCCGGCTCGCACGCGCTTCGCCTCCTCAGGCCCGCTCAGGCCCTCGGCCGCGACCAGCTCTCCTGCAGCCGAGAGCCTGCCGGCGAAGTCCCGCATGAACGCGATGTGGGCGGTGATCGCTGCCGCGGGCCAGCCCGCGATCTGGTACGCCCCTCCGCGGGGCGCGTTCATCATCAGCATGTACTTCATGATGTGTCCTCGTGGTGTGGCTACGCGGCCGCGTGTGCCTGGCGCAGCGCCGCGATGTCAATCTTCTGCATCCCCATCAGCGCTCGGGCGACGCGTCCGGACGCCTTCGGGTCCGGATCGCTCATCAGCTCCATGAGCGCCGTCGGAACGATCTGCCACGACAGGCCATACCGGTCGTCGAGCCATCCGCAGGCGTTCGGCTTGCCGCCGCCGGCGAGGAGCTTCGTCCACAGCTCGTCCACCTGCGCCTGAGACTCGCACGACACGAACAGCGAGATCGCCGGCGTGAACGTGTACTGAGGCCCGCCGTTCAGGGCGATGAACGTCTGCCCGGCCATCTCGAACGTGATGTTCAGGACGGTCCCCTTGGGCGCGGGGCCCCCGTCGCCCCACCGGGCCACGTTGGTAACCCGCGAATCCGGAAACAGGGAGGTGTAGAACTCGACCGCCGCCTCGGCGTTGCCGTTGAACCAGAGGTGCGTGGTGATCTTCTGAGGACGTGCCATGCTCGGCTCCTGTGATGTGGCCCGCGTGCGGGGCGTTCATCATGTAGTCGGAGCCGACTGCCAGAACTCTACACGTCATCTGACGAAATAGACACCGCTCACCTGACCGAAGCCTTTGGCGGCGAGAACGACTCGGGCGAGAGCCAGTCGCGAACGTTCCGGCTGTTCGAGATCAGTCCGTTGGCCGGCATAGCGATGTAGATGGTGATCTTCATGACCGAGGTCTCGCCGGACGGTATATTATTCGCCGGTTTCACGATTCTGACGGAGCTGCTCGTATGCAAAGGCGGCCGTGGCTGATTGTTCTGTTCGCAGGTGCGCTCGTTGCGCCGTCGCTGCACGCGTGGCAGCAGCCCCCGCCGGCCGCAGCCGGCACGCAGCCCCCGGGCGCCGCCCCGCCGCCCGCCGGACGCGGTGGCGGACGCGGCGGAGCAGCCGTGAAATCACCGGAGGTCGGGGCGGACGGCAGCGTCACCTTCCGCCTCCGCGCGCCGAACGCAAAGGACGTGGCGGTCGCGGTCGGAGGCAAGAGCCTGCCGATGGCCAGGGACGAACAGGGTGTCTGGAGCGTCACGTCCGGCACGTTCGGTCCCGGTCTCCATACGTACCAGCTCGTCATCGACGGGACGACCATCAACGACCCGAACAACCGGCAGGTGCAGACCAGCTTCAACGGGTTCCAGTCGATGTTCGTCGTCCCCGGGCCAGAGCCCTGGCTGCCGGCGGCCAACGTCCCGCGCGGGGCGATTGCCCGCCACCGGTTTCGCTCGACCGTCGCCAGCGACGAGCGGGACTTCTTCGTCTACACGCCGCCCGGCTACGACGTGCAGCGCTCGCGGGCGTATCCCGTGCTCTACCTGCTGCACGGGCTGGGGGACGACGCGGAGCGGTGGATGAACGGCGGCGCGGCGAGCGTCATCCTCGACAACCTGATCGCGCAGGGCAAGGCGGTGCCCATGGTCGTCGTGACGACGCTCGGCTATGGCACGAGCGCCGGACCGAATGCCAACTCCGCTGACATCGTGACCGGCTACGCGAAGATCCTGCTGACCGAAGTGATGCCGCAGGTGCAGAAGGGGTATCACGTCAGCAGCAGCCGCGAGGAACGAGCGATCGCGGGCTTGTCGATGGGCGGTGCCGAGGCGCTCTACACGGGGCTGAACAATCTCGACAAGTTCGCGTGGCTCGGATCGTTCAGCGGTGCCTTCGTCATGTGGCCGCGCGCGATGCCGCCGGCGGGGACGCCGGGTGCAGCACCCCCGGCGGCTCCCGCGCCGGCTGGGGCGGCGCCGGCGGCGGCGGCTGCCGCCGAGGGCCGGGGCCGCGGCGGGCGGGGCGGAGGCCCGCCGCTCACGGCCGCGGATTTCGAGAAGAACTTTCCGGCTCTCGACGCCAGGGCCAACTCCCGGATCAAGTACCTGTTCATCGGGTGTGGCACGGCCGATGGACTGGTGGGTGTGAACCGGCAGTTCAAGGCGTGGCTGAAAACGAAGAACGTACGCTTCACCGAGGAGGAAGCGCCGGAGGTGGGCCACGTGTGGCCGCTCTGGCGGCAGAACCTCGCCGACTTCGTTCAGAAGGCGTTCAAGTAAGCGGCGCCGGCCGCCAGTTCGTCATCTCGCCGACGAGGATCTCGGTGTCCTTTCGGCCGTCGATCGGGTTCGCGAGTCGCATCGTCCATGCCGGCATCGTCGCCGGCGTGGATTCGGCCGCGGACGACGACTCCAATCGGGGCATGCCGACGCCGATCGCGCCAGTCTGCGGCCGCCGCTGGAAAATGCGCCCATCGCCGCCGTGTCGCGGGCGTTGGTGTCCACGCGCCAGATGTGAGGCACGGCGGCGCCGGTGTGCGGCGAAGCCTATCGACGGCGGGCGGCGCGGCTCTGCGAAGATCCTCGTCGTTTCTCCGGGTGTCGCGGCGTGGCGGGATCCGACCGGAAGAGCGTCACCCCCGCCCAGATGACGAGCAGCAGACCGCCGAACGTGAGAAGGAATGCCGGATATCCCAGCCACGCCGGCATATCGCCTATCGCGGTCCACTCCAGCGCCAGCAACGACATCACGCCCATGGCGCCGCTTGCCGTCAGCATGATCCCGCTGAGGCGCCGCGCTCTCGGACCAAGCTCGGACTTCCGCAGGTGCGGTTCGATCGTTCCGCCCAGATAGTGCCCCGGATCCAGCCGATGCTCGGCCCATTCCCGGTAGGTGCCAAAGGGATCCTGCGGACCGCGGCCCTTCCCCATCGGGGTCATTCTCGCACGCCACCGGCTCCTGTCCTGCCAGCCCATTCATCCGCCGGCGACTCCTCCTACGTGTACCACCACGGCTGGGGCAGATGGCTGTCGCGGTCGTACGGCGGGTCCTCGTGCTGCGGCATCTCGATTTCGGGATTGTTCCGGCGCCAATATTCGCGTTGCTCCTCGCCGGCGTAGTACTTCAGGAAGAGCGCGACGTCCTCGAGACTCCAGCCGCCCAGTATGTCGATGTGGCACGCGGTGTTGTCGTCGCCGTCGAGCGCATCCATCTCTTCGGGAAGCGTTTCACGCAGCAGTTTCGTGTACAGCTCGCGGTCGCTGAGATGATCCGTCTGATCCAGGTACACGTGCAGCGTGCCGAGCGCCTGGATGACTTTCCACAGGACCTCGTGCAGCGCCGCGTCATCCAGCCCCTCGGGATCCGGCAGTTCCACACCGATCCCGTTGAGTTCCTTGACGAGAGTCGTCGTGGGCGCGGTCTCCGCGTCGATGACACGGCGCCAGAACTGTTCGCGCAGCTCCGGGCTCAGGCCTGCTTCCTCGTAGGCCATGTGTCCGCCGCCCAGCGCCGCCGCCTGCGCCTTGAGTGCCTCGATCCGCGCTTCCTGTTCGTTGTTGCGGTCGTCCGTCGCCATGACGACGACGATGGCATCGTCGACGAATGGCTGTCAAACGGTCCGAGGCCGTTCGCCTCGAGCCGATCGACACGCCTTCGCGCCGAAGGTGTTGCCCGTGTGCTCGGAATGATTCGGAAGTCTGGCGGGACGGCTACTCGTCGCGCAGCGCTTCGAGGGGCGCCACCCGCGACGCGCGCAGCGCCGGCACCAGTGACGAGGCGAGCACCGTGGCAAGCAGGATCGCCGCGCCGATCGCCAGCGTGCGCGGATCACCCGGGGCGATGCCGTAGAGCTGCGCCCGTACGAGCCGTGCAGCAGCCCACGCGCACGGAGCGCCAATGAGCACGCCGGGAACCGCAATCGCAAGGCCGTCCCGCACGATCATCCAGACGACGGTCGGGCGCGTGGCGCCGAGGGCCACGCGCACACCGATCTCCCGGGTCCGCGCCGTCACGGAGTACGCCAGCAGCCCGTACACGCCCATGCAGGCCAGAAGCACCGTGAGCGCCGCCGCGAATGTCGACAGCGCCGCGGTGAACCGCTCCTGCACCAGCACGCCGTCGACCCATGCCGACGAAGTGATGAAGCCGCGCAGCGACCGGTGGTCGAGCGACGCGATGACGCGGGTATAGCCGTCGCGCACCGTCGCGAGGTCGCCTGTCGCGCGGACGTACGCGATCGGAAACTGCGTCCGTGCCGTTTCCTGCATGATCGGCCGGAAGACGACGAGCGGCGCCGGGTCGTCCAGCTTGACGTACGGCGCATCGGCGACGACGCCGATCACTTCGACGTCTCGACGATCGGGTCCGGCGATCCGGAGGTGCTGGCCGATCTCGCCGCCGGCCGGGAACACCGCGCGAGCGAGGGACGCCGAGATCAGCGCGACGGCGGGTCTCCCCGGGCCATCGTCCCACGAGACGTCGCGGCCCTT
>DASSPH010000053.1 GCA_035699745.1 Vicinamibacterales bacterium | reverse complement strand
CGCTCGCCGTCGGGCGGAGAGTTCGGCCCAATGCCCGACAGGGAGCGAAGCGACTCTCTTCCTTCCCTCCGCCCGACAGGGAGCAAAGCGACTCGCTTCCCTGCCCTGAGCCCTCTGCCCGACTGGGAGCGAAGCGACCCTCTTCCAGCCCCCTTGCCCGACAGGGAGCAAAGCGACTCGCTTCCCTGCCCTGAGCCCTCCGCCCGACAGGGAGCGAAGCGACTCTCTTCCCTGCCCTCAGCCCTCTGCCCTCTGCCCTACAGGGAGCGAAGCGACTCTCCTAAATAGCCATGACATCGAACTGTTCGTGATGCAGGTGTGCATCCGGGCGGATCGTCACGGGCCGGCCGAGCACCTGCTGCAGTTCGCGCAGCACCGCGCTCTCCTCTTCCTTCAGCGCCCGGGCGATGTCCGGGTTCACCCGCAGCAGCACGCCGTGTCCGTCGAGGTCCTGCCCCACCTTCTTCAGCTCGGTCAGGATCTCGAAGCAGATCGTCGCGCTCGACTTGATCGAGCCTGACCCGGAGCAATACGGGCAGGGCTCGGTGAGCTGACGCTCGAGGCTCTGCTTCACGCGCTTGCGCGTGACGATCACCAGGCCGAAATCCGACACCTGCAGCGCCTTGGACGGCGAGCGATCCTTGCGCAGCTCCTTCTCGACCTCCTGGAAGACCCGCTGCCGGTTCTTCTTCTCCTCCATGTCGATCAGGTCGAGCACGATGATGCCGCCGAGATCGCGCAGCCGGATCTGCCGGACGATTTCCTTCACCGCTTCCAGGTTGGTCTTGACGATGGTGTCTTCGAGCCGGCCGCTGGACTTCTTGCCGACGTAGCGGCCGGTGTTGACGTCGATCGCGACCAGCGCCTCGGTCGGATTGATCACCAGGTAGCCGCCCGATTTCAGCCACACCTTGGGGCGGAGCGCCTTGTCGATCTCCGCCTGGATGCCGTATTCCTCGAAGATCGGGTAGTCCTTGGTGTAGAGCTTCACCCGCGGCAGCAGCGACGGCATGATCCGCTCGACCAGCTGCGTCACCCGGCGGTACTCGGCCTCGTCGTCCAGCCGGATGGCGGTGTAGTCGTCGGTCAGCATGTCGCGCAGGAGCTTGGTGACGAGGCTCTGCTCCTGGAACAGCACCGCCGGCGGACGGCGGTTCTCCATCTTGCTGCGCACCTGCGTCCAGATCTCGTGGAAGTACGACAGGTCGCTGACGATGTCGGCCTCGGAGCGTCCGGCGGCCGCGGTGCGGATGATCACGCCGCCGGTGAAGCCGTGCTGCTCGCGGAACTGCCGGACGATGCCGCGCAGCCGGCTGCGCTCCTCGCGCGACTCGATCTTGCGCGACACGCCGACGTGATCGACGGTCGGCATGAAGACCAGGAAGCGCCCCGGCATCGTGACGTGGGACGTCAGCCGCGCGCCCTTGGTGCCGAGCGGCTCCTTGACGACCTGGACGAGGACTTCCTGCCCTTCCTTGAGAAGGTCCTCGATTTTGGCCTGCGGCGGCTCCTTGTCCCGATCGCGGTCACGGTCGCGGCCTCGCCGCTCGGGCGTCTTGGCCGGCGCGGGACTTTGCTCGGGTCCCGCCCCCTCGGCGCGAAGCGGGTCGGGCGCGGTCCCGACGAGGTTCGCGTCACCGTCAGCGCGAAGGGAGTCGGAGTCCTCCTCGTCACCGGCGAGCTTCTCGAACTCCTCGACGGTGTTGACGACTTCAGTGACGTAGAGAAACGCGTCCCGCTCGAGCCCGATGTCGACGAACGACGACTGCATGCCCGGGAGGACCTTGGACACGCGGCCCTTGTAGATGTTGCCGACCACGCCGCGCTGATTCTCGCGCTCGATGAAGATCTCGACGACCTGATCGTCCTCGAGAATCGCCACGCGCGTGTCGTGCGCGCCCGAGGAGATGATCATCTCCTTGTTCATTACCTGGACTCCAGCCGCGGATCAGCGCCATGAGGATGTACAGCATGTTGATCCGCCTAATTCGTGAAGCGCCTCATCCGGACATTCAGGATGAGACCGAAACCGGCAAGTGTGGCGATGAGCGAGGAGCCGCCGTAGCTCATGAGCGGCAGCGTAATCCCCTTGACCGGCGCCAGACCGGCCGACATCGACACGTTGTAAATCACCTGGAACGCGAACCCCGAAATGATGCCTCCCACCAGATACGCGCCGAGGCGGTCCTTGGCCAGCCGGGCCGCCTCGAGAGATCGCAAGATCACGAACAGATACAGCCCCAGGGCGGTGAGCACGCCGATGAACCCCTGCTCCTCCGCGAGGACCGAGAAGATGAAATCGTTGTGCGCGACGGGCAGGAACTTGTACTGCCCCTGCGTGCCGTTGCGGAACCCCTTGCCGGTCAGGCCGCCCGAGCCGACGGTGACCCGCGCCTGGATGGTCTGATAGCCGGCGCCGCGCGGATCCTGCTCCGGATCCATGAAGGTGACGATGCGGGACTTCTGGTAGTCCTTGAGCGCAAACTTCCACGCCACCGGGGCCGCCAGCACCGCCGCCATGGCGAGCACGGCGAGCAGCCGCAGGCGGAGGCCGGCGAGGAACGCGACGCCGACGAACACCGGCAGCAGCGTCACGGCGGTGCCGAGGTCGGGCTGCTTGGCGATGAGCAGCAGCGGGATGCCGGTGAGGATGCCGCCGATCACGAGATCGCTGGTGTTCTTCGCGCCGCGGCGGTTCTCGCCGAAGTACATCGCCAGCATCAGCGCCACGCCGATGCGCGCGAACTCGGAGGGCTGCAGGTGGAACGGTCCGATCGGGATCCACCGCTGGCCGCCCATCTGCGTCTGCCCCTTGAGGAGCACGAACACGAGCAGCACCAGCAGGCTGCCGTAGAGGAACAGCGAGTGCTCGGCGAACACGCGGTAGTCGATGGCGAGACAGATGAGCAGCGCGATCAGGCCGATGCCGAGCGCGTAGCTCTGGGTCCACACCTGCTGCGCGGCGCGGCCCCCGGTCGGCGTGATGATGTAGGTGGTGCTGTAGACCATGGCGACGCCGATCCCGGCCAGCAGCAGGATCGCCGCCAGGAGCAGCCAGTCGACGTGGAAGTACAGCCGCCGTTCGAACATGACGCTAGTGCTGGCCCGCGCCGGTCCGCGCGAACCGATCGCTCAGATCGAGACGCATCTGCTCCCGCGTCGGCGGCGGCGGCAGCGGCCGCCCCTCCTTCTTCGCGAAGTAGGTCTCGAGAATGTGCCTGGCGACCGACGCCGCGTTCGCGCTGTGGATGCCGTGCTCGAGGAAGACGACGCCGGCGATCTCGGGATTGTCGCGCGGCGCGAAGAACGTGAACCAGCCGTGGTCGCGCAGGTTGCGGTTGGTGCGCGCGGCGGCGCGCCCCTGGAGCGAGATGACCTGGGCGGTGCCGGTCTTGCCGCAGACGTCCTTGCCGGGGATGGCGGCGCGCCGCGCCGTGCCGGCGCCGCCGTTGACCACCAGCCACATGCCTTCGCGGATCGCCTGCAGCTTTTCCGGCGTCACTTCGACCTGCGACTGCGGCTTCGGCGCCGGCACCGGCTTCAACCCGGTCCCGTCGTCGACCGCCTTCACCAGGTGCGGCGTCACCCGCGTCCCGCCGTTGGCGAGCGTCGCGGTGTAGACCGCCAGCGACACCGGCGTCACCGACACCTGGCCCTGTCCGATCGAGACCGAGATCGTCTCGCCGGCGTACCACTTCTTCTCCCGGGTGTACTTCGCCTTCCACTCGGTCGACGGGACGAGGCCCGACAGCTCGTTCGGCAGGTCGATGCCGGACTTGACGCCGAGACCGAACAGCGTCGCCCACTTGTTGATCCGGTCGACGCCGAGCATGTTGCCGACGGTGTAGAAGTAGACGTCGCACGACTGCTCGATGGCATGCGCCAGGTTCATCGAGCCGTGGCCGGTCGCCTTGTGGCAGCGGAAGAACCGTCCGTAGAAGGTCTGGCCGCCGCCGCAGTAGACGTGGAAGTTCGGGGTGATGATGCCTTCTTCGAGGCCCGCCAGCCCCACCGCCATCTTGAACGTGGAGCCGGGCGAATAGGTGCCCTGCAGCGCGCGGTTCTGCAGCGGCTTGAGCGGATCGTTGATCAGCGCGCTCCACGTCGAGCGGTCGATGCCGGCGGTGAACGCGTTGGGATCGAACGAGGGACGGCTGGTGAACGACAGGACCTCGCCGTTGCGCGGATCGAGCACGACGGCGGCGCCGTCGAAGCCGGTCGCCGCGAAGCCGTCCTCGGTCGCCTTCTGCACGTCGGCGTCGATGGTGAGCTGCATCGGGCGGCCGGTCGTCGGCGGCAGCTCCTCCAGCGGACGGATCTCCCGGCCGACGCTGTTGACGACCACCACCTTGTTGCCGTCCACGCCCATCAGCTGCTTGTTGTACGCGAGCTCGAGCCCCGCCTGGCCGACGATCGTTCCAGGCTCGATGTCCTTGTAGTCGGCCCGCTGCAGCTGCGGCTCGGTGACCTCGCCGACATAGCCGAACAGGTGCGCGCCGACGGCGCTCGCGGGATACTTGCGCGACGGCACCTGCTGATAGAAGACGCCGGGCAGCTCGAGACGGCGCGCGTACACCGCCGCGACCTGGGCCTCGGACGCGTTCTCGATCAGCACGATCGGGCGGAAGCTCGGCTCGCGGCGGCGGCGGTTGACGACATCCTCCAGCTGCTCGCGGTCCACGCCGGTGGCGAACGCCACGATCCGAAGCACGTCGCCGATGTTCTTGGTCTGCTCGCGGACCAGCGCGATGTTGAAGGTGCTCTGGTTCTCGACCAGCACCTTGCCATGCCGATCGAGCAGCACCCCGCGCGGCGCCGGCAGCGGCAGCCGGCGCAGCCGGTTGTTCTCGGCCATCTCGCGGAACTTCTCGTGCTGGCCGATCTGGAAGATCCAGAAGCCCACCGCAAGCAGCGCAAAGGTGCAGGCGACGATGTACTGCAGGACGCCGAGCCGCAGGGTCAGACTGCGCCGATCGTCCGGCATCAAGTTGGTGGTCATGCTCAGAATCTCCGCTGCGACAGCGTCGATCGGCCGGTGCGGCGGCGCTGCGCCGCTTCCGGCCCCTTCTCCACGATAAAGAATGCCACGATCCCGAGCAGCGCGTTGGCCAGCGCCTGTATCAGCACCGCGGACCACTGCAGTGCCAGCGGCCGTCCGCCAATCAGCGCGTGCAGCCCCTCGAACACCACCTGGTGGACGACCGTCGCGGCGGCGAACATCACCAGCCGCGGCACCGTCGTCGACAGGTTGAACTGGGCGGACAGGACGCCGACGAAAAAGCCGATCACGGTTTTCGTCATCCCGCCGAGCCCGACAATCCCGCCCGCCAGCGCGTCCTGCGCCAGGCCGCCGATCATGCCGACCAGCGTCCCGGTCACCGCCCCGTACGAGAGCGCGAGGAACACGACCGCGACCAGCACCAGGTTGACCGCGATGGCGCCGCCCGTCAGCATCCCCGACAGCGTCGTCTGCAGCGCGAGCGCGCCGACGATCCCCAGGACCACCGCCGCCGACCTCACTTCGGCCCGCCGGGCTTCGCCGGCTCGGCGGGCTTCACCGGTTCTTCGACCGTCGCCGGCCGCGCCGGCGCCATCACCACCAGCACTTCCTCGATCCCCGAGAAGTCGACCGTGGGCCGCACCTCGATCGTGTAGTAGAGGCCGCTGCCCCGCTCCGCCTTCTCGATCCTGCCGATGGCGTAGCCCTTCGGATAGATCCCGTCGACGCCGGAGGCGACGACCGCGTCACCGGGCTGGACGTCGGCCAGGTTCGAGACCAGTTCCATGCGCAGCGGCGGATTCGATTCGGCGCCGACCACCATGCCGCCGGTGCGCGTGCGCTCGATGATCGCTCCCGCGGCGGCGTTGCGATCGATGATCAGCTGCACGCGCGCCGCATGCCGTGCCACCGGGCCGATGACGCGTCCGACCACGCCGCCGGGCGCGATCACCGCCATGTCGGGCAGCACGCCGTCGGCGCTGCCGCGATCGATCGTGATCGTCCGCATGATCGGATCCGGGTTGCCGGCGATCACCTCCGCGGCCAGCGTCGGCACCGTCGCCTGCGACTTCAGATCCATCAGCGCCTGCAGCCGCTGCGATCGCGCCGCCAGCGCGTGCTCCTGCTGCAGCTGCACTTCCAGCTCGGCGACCCGCTTCTTGAGCGCGTCGTTCTCCGCTTTCACGCCGCGCAGGCCGATGTAGTTCCCCCAGAAGCCCTGGCCGCCCTTCACGAAGGAGGCGGTGCCGTGCTCGATCCGCGAGAACACCTCGAAGGTCACCGCGTTCAGCGCCCGCACGCCGGACTTGGTCTGCACCTGCGCGGACACCAGCAGGATCTGCGCGATCATCGCGCCGAAGAAGATCCAGCCGGTCCGCTTGCGGATGTCAAGCATCGATTTGATCTGAGGGGCTCCGCCCCTCAGACTCCCCTACACGCGCGCCCGCTCGCGTCTGTGGTCCGCGGCATCAATCGATCGAAATCTTCCGCAGCAGGTTGAAGTCCGAGAGCATGCGGCCGGCGCCGAGCACCACCGACGACAGCGGATCCTCCGCCATCGCCAGCGGCAGGCCGGTCTCTTCGCGCAGCCGCTTGTCCAGGTTCTTCAGCATCGATCCCCCCCCGGTCAGCACGATGCCGCGGTCGACGATGTCGGCCGAGAGCTCGGGCGGCGTGCGTTCCAGGGCGACGCGCACCGCGTCGACGATCACGTTCACCGTCTCGGCGAGCGCCTCGCGGATCTCTTCGTCGGTGATGGTGATCGTCTTCGGCACCCCCTCGATGAGATGCCGCCCCTTGATCTCCATCGTCATCCGCTCCTCGAGCGGGAACGCGGAGCCGATCTCCATCTTGATCGCTTCGGCGGTGCGTTCGCCGATGAGCAGGTTGTAGGTCTTCTTGATGTACTGGATGATCGCCTCGTCCATCTCGTTGCCGGCGACGCGCACCGCCTTGCTGTAGACGATGCCGGCGAGCGAGATGACGGCGATGTCGGTGGTGCCGCCGCCGATGTCGACGATCATGTTGCCCGACGGCTCGGTGATCGGCATCCCGGCGCCGATCGCCGCGGCCATCGCTTCCTCGACGAGATACACCTCGCTGGCCTTGGCGCGGTAGGCGCTGTCCTTGACCGCGCGCTTCTCGACCTGGGTGATCTCGGAGGGGACGCCGATGACGATCCGCGGGCGCACCCAGACGTTGCGGTTGTGCGCCTTCTTGATGAA
>DASSPH010000052.1 GCA_035699745.1 Vicinamibacterales bacterium | reverse complement strand
GACGAGCAGCACGCCCCCGGCCAGCGCCCAGAACAGCATCCGGACCTTGCGGATGATGGCCATCGACAACCCAGGCCGCGTGCCCAGCCCGAGTAGTTGCGACACGTATGCGGTGGCGGCCTCATCCACCCCCAGGCGAAGGGGCACGATCTTGAACACGACCGTTACCAGCCGGTTCGCGGTCTCGAGGATGAAGGCCGTGATCAGTGCCGGCGCGACGCCGTTCAGCACCCACAAGGTCAGGTAAATTTCCGTGACGCCGAGCGCATGAAAGCCCATCTCGGCCGCGGCCAGGCCGGGCAGCGCACGGCGGTGACGCGACGCGAACCCATAGATCCGCGCCTCGATCGCGGCGAACCGCTCGGCATGCCGCTGTAAAGGGGGGACCAGCCCGAGCGCCCGGCTGATGAGCGCCGGCTGCCGCCACAGCATCCACAGCGCCAGCGCGAACAGCAGCAGCGTGCCTCCGACGGCGGCCTCGCCGGCGCCGCGTATTGCCGAGGGCAGCTGGAAGCGAATCAGCAGCGCCACGGTGCCGGCGGCGATCATCGCCGCCGCGGACAGCGTGTAGAGCACGTTCTCGATCGCCAGTGCGGTGACGGCCGGCCCGAGCGGCACGCGCCCCCGCACGAACGCGGCCTTGGCCGGCTCGCCGACCAGCGGGCCGAGCGGCGTCAGGTTCCCGATCGTATCGCCGCAGACGACGGCGGCGAAGGCGTCGCCGAGCGACATCGTGTGCGGCGGATCGAGGCACATGCGCCAGGCGGCCGCGCGCAGCAGGAAGCGCAGGCCGCCGATGGCGATGATCGCCACGATCGTCCACCCGACCTGGCGGACGTCGGACGCGATCTCGGCGACGCCGACGCTCGACACCATCCACGCCAGGAGCGCGAGGCCGCCGAGTCCGGTGAGCACACCCGAGAGGGAACGTCGCATGAGATGCTGGGACTATAATCGCAGGTTCATGCTTCCGGCGTCCTTCCAGACCCCCGCCGCCATCATCCTGCTCGTCGGAGGACTGATTTCCTGCTTCGCCGGCTACCGCGTCTTCCGCGTCGTCCTCGGCATCTACGGATTCATCCTCGGCGCGCTGTTCGCGAGCGGCATCGCCGGCCCGGAGAACACGATGTGGATGATCGTGGCGGCGATCGCCGGCGGCGTGGTCGGCGCGCTGATCCTGATCGCGGCGTACTTCGTCGGCGTGGCGCTGCTCGGCGCGGGCATCGGCGCGCTCGCCGCAAGCATGATCTGGGCGGCGCTCGGCCGGGAGCCCGGAGCGATCGTGGTGATCCTGTTCGCGATCGCCGGCGCGCTCGCCGCGCTGGCGCTGCAGCGCTACGTGATTGTCGGCGCCACGGCGTTCGGCGGGGCGTGGACGATCATCGTCGGGGCGCTGGCGCTGACCGGCGACCGCCTGGCGGCGGACGCGGCGGCGCGCAACAACGTGTGGCTCGCGTACCCGATGAATCCGGCGCCGGGGAACTACTGGATCCTGCTCGCCTGGATTGCGCTCGGCGTCACCGGCGTCATCGTCCAGCTGGCCGTCACGGCAAAGGGCCGCAAGTGATCCCGGGATCGTCGATCCCGGATGTACCCGCATCCTCAAGGAGATGAAATGGCTACGTTTTCGCGCACCACGAGTGTCAACTGGCAAGGCGGAATCATGGACGGCAAGGGATCGACGAAGGCCGGCAGCGGCGCGTTCGATCTGCCCGTCAGCTTCCCCCGCCGCATCGGCGACGCCGAAGGGGTGACCAGCCCGGAGGAGCTGATGGCCGCGGCGCACG
This sequence comes from Vicinamibacterales bacterium, assembly GCA_035699745.1. Classification (NCBI taxonomy): domain Bacteria; kingdom Pseudomonadati; phylum Acidobacteriota; class Vicinamibacteria; order Vicinamibacterales; species Vicinamibacterales bacterium. The sequence goes on along the minus strand of DASSPH010000052.1, from coordinate 8,533 downwards.
CGGCGTGCTACGCCATGGCGCTGAACGCGACCGTCGGCCGCAAGGGCGGTTCGATCGCGAAGACCGAAGTGACCGCCACCGTGACGGCCGACAAGGGAGACGCCGGGATCAAGATCCTGAGCTCGAAGCTGAGCGTCGTCGCGCACGGGCTCAGCGGCATCCCCAAGGACCAGTTCGCCGAGGTGGCGCGTGAGGCCGAGGGAACCTGCCCGGTCTCCAACGCGTACCGCGGCTCGCTGCGGATCGACCTCGACGCGAAGGCGGTCTGAGCACGGGTGACGGGTGCTGGGTGCGTCGCCCCAGCACCCCGCCGGCTAGCGGGTTCCGATCGAGTAGAGGAACTTCGCGCCGCGCAGGTACAGCTCGTTGTCGACCAGCGCCGGCGACGCGTTGAACCCGTCGTCCAGCGTGTTCCTCGCCAGCACGTCGTACGACGGCCCCGCCTTGAGCACGATCGTCGACCCCTCCTGGCCGGGGATGTAGATGCGTCCCTTCGCGCCGACGGGGGAGGCGAACACGTTCGGCACGTTCTCGAGCCGCTGCAGCTGGTAGTGCGGTTTGCCGGTCTTCGCATCGAACGCCGACAGGATCCCGGAGTTCGACTTCAGCAGGTAGATGATCCCGTCGTAGAGCAGCGGAGACGGGACGTACGGCGTGTCGGCGTTCAGCTCCCACTTCACGGCCCGGGTGGCGGTGAGATCCCCCTTCGCTTCGTCGAGCTGGATCGCGAGGAGCTTGTTGCCGCGGAAGCCGCTGACGGCGTACACCATCCCGTTCTCGTGCACGGACGACGGAATCGGATTCATCGTCAGTCCCGGGCCCTGCCACACGACCTGTCCGGTTGCGAGATCGTAGCTCGTGACCTTGTTCATCGCGCTGGCGATGACCTGTGCCCTGCCGCCGTGCTCGACGACGAGCGGCGTGCCCCAGCTGTCGATTTCCTGCCGCTCGGTGCGCCACAGTTCCTTGCCGGTCATCTTGTCGAGCGCGGTGATGAACGACGGCCCCTGGTGGTCCCACTGCACGACGATCGTGTTGCCGTGCAGCACCGGCGTCTGCCCTTCGCCGAACTCGTTGCGCATCTTCTTGTCGCCGAGGTCCTTTTCCCAGAGCGGCGTGCCGTTCATGTCATAGGCATAGAGGCCGAACGAGTCGAAGAACGCGTAGACGCGCTCGCCGTCGGTGATCGCGGACGAGGAGGCGTAGGTGCCGAACTGCTGGTGCGACCCCTCGTGCGGCGTGGCCTCGCGCGCCGTCCGCTCCCAGGCGACCTTGCCGGTCTTCCGATCGATCGCCATCACGGTGAACTTGTGCGGGACGGCGGGACGGGTGCCGCCGCGCGCGGCGTGCGAGCTGGCGGCGTCCACGCCGACCGGCACGGCGGTGAGCACGAACACCTTGTCTCCCCAGATGACCGGGGTTCCCGATCCGCGGCCGGGGATTTCGAGCTTCCACCGGACGTTCCTGGTCTCGCTCCACTCGATCGGCGGATCGGCGGTTTTCGAGACGCCGGTGGCATGCGGGCCGCGCCACTGCGGCCAGTACTTCTCGGACGTGGTGTCGGCGCTGGTCGTGATCAGCGCCAGCGACGCAATCGCCGGCGCGGCTAGCATTCGGTGTGTCATTCACTGTCCTCGTAAGCGTTGTCGCCGGCGGTTGTCAAAAAAAGGGGACTGTCCCCGTTTTTGGTACCATTCGGCGGATGTCCGTGCGGGTGGTGTTTGGCCCGGGGGCGCTCGATCAGGTAGGGACGCTGGCGCGGCAACTGGCGTTTACCCGGGCGCTCATCGTCGCCGATAAAGGCATTGTTCAGGCGGGATTCGTCGAGCGCGCAGCCCGGCTGCTCCGCGCGGCCGGGGTCGAGCCGGCGTTCTTTCACGCGTTCGACGCGAATCCGGACACCGACATGGTCGAGGCGGGCCGCGTCGCCGCGGCGGCGGCGCACGTGGACGGCATTGTCGCGCTGGGCGGAGGCAGCTCGCTCGACTGCGCCAAGGGGATCAACTTCGTCCTCACCAACGGCGGGTCGATGCGCGACTACCGCGGCCACGGCAAGGCGGCCAAGCCGATGCTGCCCTCGATCGGCATCCCCACCACGGCGGGCACCGGCAGCGAGGCGCAGTCGTACGCGTTGATCTCCGACGCCGAGACGCACGCGAAAATGGCGTGCGGCGACGAGAAGGCGGCGTTTCGCATCGCGATACTGGATCCGGCGCTGACGGTCTCGCAGCCGCGCGAGGTCACCGCCGTCGCCGGCTATGACGCCATTTCGCATGCCGTCGAGGCGTTCGTCACGAAGACGCGAACGCCCGAGTCGGCGCGCCTGGCGGCCGAGGCGTGGACGCTCCTGGACTCGCACTTCGAGCGCGTGCTGCGCGACCCCGCCGACCTCGAGGCCCGCGGCGCGATGCTGCGCGGCGCGAATCTGGCCGGCGCGGCGATCGAGCTGTCGATGCTGGGGGCGGCGCACGCCTGCGCGAATCCGTTGACCGCCCGATACGGCACGACCCACGGCATCGCCGTCGCGGTCATGCTGCCGCACGTGGTCCGCTGGAACGGGGAAGTCGTGGGTGCGCGTTATCGCGAGTTGTGCGCGGACGACCTGCCGGGGCGCCTCGAGGCGCTGCGCAGCGCCGCCGGCCTGCCCGCGACCCTGCGCGAGCTTGGCGCGCGCGCCGAAGACGTCGACGCGCTGGCGGCCGACGCCGCAACGCAGTGGACGGGGACGCACAACCCGAGGCCGTTCTCGGCCGATGATGCGAGAGCGCTCTACAGAGCAGCAGGCGGCGTCCGCGTCTAGCCGGAAGATCCCCTATTCCGGCAGGTCCTCCGCCTTCGGCTCGGGCAGCCACCAGCTCGCGATGAAGCCGATCACGTACACCGTCGTCCCGACCAGCGCCGCCGCGTACGCCAGGCGCATCGACGGCGTCGCGCCCGGCATCGACGCCACCAGATTCGTCGTCACCAGCGCCGCGGACGTGCCGATCATGCGGCCGCCCACGTTCGCGGCGAAGCTCTCGCCCGTGCCGCGCAGGAACGTCGGGTAGACGCGCGGCAGGTAGTTTCCCCAGAAGCTGAACTGCGCGATCGTCAGGAAGCCCACCGCCGCGATTCCCCACTTCAGCATCGTGAGATTGTGAGTGCCGAAGAAGAACAACAGCGGCAGCAGGATCATGCCCGGGATCTGGAAGACGTGCAGCAGGCGCCGGCGGCTGATGATGATCACCGCCAGGTACGCGAGCGCGATGCGTCCGGCGAGGCCGCCGAATTCCTGGAACGACTGCACCGCGCTGACGGTCTTCTCGATCGCCGGGCGCGGCAGCGTCCGCACCTCGTCCAGCCCGGGGACGATGCGGGGGACCTGCTGGATGGCGCCGAACGCGGCCGCGTAGGCGCAGGCCATCATCACCGTCGTGACGATCGTGGTGCGCGCGAACTGCGGCCGGAACAGCTCGCCGAAGCTCGGACGCTTCAGCGTGCCGGCGAGCTTCTTCTCCTGCCAGACCGGCGATTCAGGGAGGAACGGGCGGATGACTGCCAGCGGGATGGCAGGAATCAGGCCGGACATCAGGGTGTAGCGCCAGGCCTCGTGGGTGCCGTGGACCGCGGGCAGGCTCGGCGCGTAGTTCACCGCCAGGTAGTAGCCCGCGGTGACCATGATGCCGCCCAGCGAGCCGAACGCCTGCGTGTACCCGACGACCTTCTCGCGCTGTTTCGGATCCGGGAACAGCTCCGAGAGCCATGCCACTGCGGCGACGAATTCGACGCACACGCCGACGAACGTCCAGCAGCGCCAGAACAGCAGTTGATACACGGACGTCGAGTAGCCGGCGGCGAACGCCGAGAACGCGTAGATGACGATGCTCCACGTGAGCACGCGCCGGCGTCCGAGGCGATCGGTGAGATAGCCCCCGAGCAGGCCGAAGATGCCGCCAGCCACCGCGGGGACGTAGAACAGGTAGCCGACCCACTGGTTGACCAGCGGATCCGTCGCCGGAACGCCGAGCAGCTCCACCAGCGCCGGCCGCACGATGAGCGGCAGCATCAGCAGTTCGTACGAATCGAACGCGAAGCCGATCGCCGCGATCACGGCAATCAGCCAGGTCTGTCGGGTCATGTCTATACCTCGTACTTCGCGAGCGTGGCGCGGGAGGGCAGCGCCCCCGCCGTGGCCCGCGATACGACGAACATCAGCAGCGCCGAGACGATCGTCATCGGCACGACCGGAAGGAAGCCCAGGACCGTGGTGCCTGCCGCAATCCGCGTGATGACATCTACGCCGCCGACCGCCCACACCGTTACAGCCGTCCCCGGCGCCGGGGCCGGCACGGTCGCCTGGAGCAGCGCGATCCCGCCCACCGCCGCCGCCGTCCACAGCGCCACCGCCAGCGCGCCCCACCGGGTGCTCTGCTTCCAGAACAGCGCGGCGACGAGCAGCGGCGCGAGCGAGGAGTAGCCGGCGAACGCGTACTGGCTGGCGATGTCGAAAATCGACTGCGGCGCGGTCAGGGCGATGCTATACGCGACCACGGTCAGGACGATCACGAAGATCCGGCCGGTCTGCACCTGCACCGCCGGGCCGAACCGCGTCTGCCCGCCGTAGAAGGCGAACACGTCCTCCGTGAACATGGTCGAGAGCGCGAGAATCTGCGAATCGCTCGCCATCACCGCCGCCATCACGGCGGCGCCGAGAATCGCCGCCAGCCACAGCGGCGCGTAGCCCTCCACCAGCCTCAGGATCACGTCGTCACCGCTCGCGGCGGCGCGCAGCTCGGCGCGGCGCTCCGGCGTGATCTGCGCGCCGGGCGCGTTCAGCGCCGCGCGCGCCTCGAGCTTGCGCTCGATCGCCGGCAGATCGCGCGCGCTGTTCGCCGCCACGCCGAGGAACACCGACGGAAGCCAGATCGCGAGCATGCACAACGGATACAGCACCACGGTGCGGCGGAAATGCGACAGGCGTTTCGCGGTCAGACAGAAGATCCCGATGTGGGGAAAGGCCAGCGACGAAAGCGGGATGAAGGTGTAGCTGAAGAAATACAGCGGGGAAACCCGCTCGCGGGTCAGCAGCGGCGCCGTCGCGGCGGAGGCGAGCAGCGATTCGATCGCGTTGCCGAAGCCGCCCATCCCGCGCGCGATGACGCCGACGGCAATCGCGCCGAACGAGAGGAACAGGATCGTCTGAAACGTGTTCACCCACGCGGTGCCGCGCATCCCGCCGAAGAACACATAGCCCATCACCACCAGCGACACGATCGCGCCGCCGAGCCAGTACGGCACCACCCCGCCGCTCACCGCCCGGAGCGTCGTCCCGCCGCCCATCACCGCGATCACGATGTACGGCACGAGCAGCACCGCCTGCACGGCGAAGATCACCGTGCCGATGTGGCCGCACTCCCAGCGATCGCGGAACATCTGCACCGGGGTCATGAAGCCGTGGCGCTTGCCGAGCGCCCACAGCCGCGTGCCGATCACGAACAGGCCGACCGGGATCACCAGGGCCGATGACGAGGCCATCAGGCCGTAGGTGACGATGCCGTTGGCGAAGGCGTGGCCCGACGCGCCCAGAATCGAGAACGCGGTCATGTTCGTGCCGAAGAGCGACAGCAGGAACACGACCGGGCCGATCGATCGCCCGGCGAGGAAGTAGTCCTCGGCCGCGCCGCCGCCGTCCGACTTCGGCCGCCCGGCGAACACGCCGATCGACAGCACCAGCGCGAGGTAGGCGAAGACGACCGCCGCGGCAACCATCTATCTGCCGGGTTCGTCGAGATGCGACGGCCAGTAATGCCGGACCAGGTACAGCATCAGCAGCGAGATGCCGACCGTGTAGGCGGCGTGATAGGCGAGACCGACGGGCAGGAAACCGAACACCAGCGGCCGCGCGCTGCGCCAGAACCAGAAGTCCTGGTGGAGGAGGTAGACGAGTGCAGTGACGAGGGCCACGGAGACGTATCTTAGCGGATATACTTCCATGCCATGCCCGCTTCGCCAACCAGCAGCCCGCAAGAAGCCCTCGATCGTTGGGTACGGGAGGTCATCGACTGGCATTTCGATCCGGCCACCGGCTGTTCGTTCTGGCTCGACTTCGCGAAGAACGCCGGGTGGGATCCGCGCCGCGAGGTGCGCACCTTCGCCGACCTCGCGCGTTTCGGTGAATTCCAGGACGAATGGCTTCGCGGCGGACCGGTACAGCGCTGGGTCCCGAAGGGCCTCGCGGGCAAGCCCATTTTCGTGTTCGAGACCGGTGGGACGACCGGTGTGCCGAAGACCCGGATTGCGTCCGAGGACTTCCGCATCGACTACGAGCTGTTCAGCCACACGCTCCCCGATGACAAGTTCCCCAAGGGCTCGAACTGGCTGATGCTCGGCCCGTCCGGGCCGCGGCGGCTGCGGCTCGCGGTCGAGCATCTGGCCCAGTACCGCGGCGGCATCAGCTTCTGCGTCGACCTCGATCCGCGCTGGGTGATCAAGTTGATCAAGAAGGGCTGGACCGAGCACCTGCAGGCCTACAAGGACCACGTCATCGACCAGGCCGTCACGATCCTGCAGGCGAACCACGACATCCGCTGCATGTTCACGACGCCCAAGCTGCTCGAAGCGCTGGCGCTGCGGCTGGAAGACATGGGCACGTCGATCGGCAAGATGGGGATCACCGGCATCTTCTCGGGCGGAACGGAGTTCACGCCGCAGTGGAACCGTTTCGCGCACGAAGAGCTGCTCGACGGCGCCTACATGACGCCGACCTACGGCAACACGCTGATGGGCCTCGCCGCCAGCGCGCCGAGCGGCCCCGAGAACGGCTACAAGATCACTTACTACGCGCCGCAGCCGCGTGCGGTCGTCCAGGTGGTCGACTTCGACGATCAGAACAAGGTCGTGGACTACGGCCAGACCGGCCGCGTGAAGCTGACGACGCTGACCAAGGAGTTCTTCATGCCCGGCTTCCTCGAGCGGGATGAAGGGGAGCGCGAGAAGCCGCATGCAAGGTTTCCATGGGACGGGGTCAGCGGCGTCCGGCCATACCGGGGGTTCGCAGCCACTACCACCGTCGGGGTTTACTGAGGCTGCGCTGTCGTGCTGGGGTGCTAATGGTGTCAGGGGTGCTCGAGGTGCTGGTGCTGAACGGTCTGGAAGTGCTGGAGGCGCGATCCGCCAGCCACAGCCAGCCCGCCTGGCACTCGCCTGGGAACCCGAGCACGCTCAGCACCTTTGAGCACCAGCACTTCCAGCACCTTTGAGCACCAGCACTTCCAGCACCTGCGAACACCTTTAGCACCTTTAGCACGACGCTATGCTGCATCTACCTATTCTGCGTTGGGGCCAGCCCTACGATTCGCTCGAGAAGGACGAAGTCGTCCACTTCTCGACCGGCGAGCCCATGGCAACCGTGAGCCGCGCCAATGGCGGCATGATCCAGCGTGACGCGCGGAAGGCCGCGCGGGCGCGCCAGGTGCTGCGCGAGATTCCGATCGACGAGCTGATCGCGCGTGTCGGCAAGGCGGGCGAGCTCTACATGAACGCCACCCTGCCGATGGGGACCGGGACGCAGTCGCCCGACGAGTTCGCGCGCGCGCAGTCGGCCAGCACCGGGCTGCCCGAGAAGATGTGCCGCGCGAACATGAAGAAGAACGGCTTCGTGCTCGCCGAGATGCGGAAGATCCTCGAGTCGCTGACGCGCGGGCTCTCGCTCGACGTGCTGTCGTCGGGCTACGGCGAGGAGCGCGGCGTCCCGATCAGTTTCCAGGTGCAGAGCCCGGTGGTCGGCCTCGTCCTGCCGTCGAATTCCCCCGGCGTGCACACGCTGTGGCTGCCGATCATTCCGCTGCAGGTCGGCCTGGTGCTCAAGCCCGGACCGCAGGAGCCCTGGACGCCCTACCGGATGACCGAGGCGTTCTTCCAGGCGGGTATTCCGCGCGAAGCGATCTCGCTCTATCCCGGCGGCGCGGACGTCGGCGCCGCGGTGCTCGACGCGCTGGATCGCACCATGATCTTTGGCGGCCAGCCCACGGTCGATCGCTATCGCGGCAACCCCAAGGTCCAGGCGCACGGGCCCGGGTTCTCCAAGATCGTCATCGGCGACGACGTCGTCGATCGCTGGGAAGAGTTCCTCGACGTGATGGTCGACAGCATCTTCCTGAACAGCGGCCGCGGCTGCATCAATACGTCAGGCATCTGGGCCAGCCGGCATACGCAGGAGATCGCGGACGCGATCGCCAGGCGCCTGGCCACAATCGAGGCGCTGCCGCCCGACCATCCGGACGCGAGCCTGGCGGCGTTCACGGTCCCGGGCACCGCAGACGCCATCAACGCGGCGATCGATGCCGACCTCCAGACCCCGGGCGTGACCGAAGCCACGGCGAAGTACCGCAGCGGTCCACGGCTGATCAAGCAGGGACGCGCCGACTACCTGCTGCCGACGATCATCCACTGCGATTCGCCCGACGCGCCGGCGGCGAAGAAGGAATACATGTTCCCGTTCGCCACCGTGGTGCAGTGCCCCGAAGCGAAGCTGATCCAGTCGATCGGCCCGACG
>DASSPH010000051.1 GCA_035699745.1 Vicinamibacterales bacterium | reverse complement strand
GTTTCTCAACGAGGCGCGCGTGCAGTGGGCGAAGGATGGCGAGCCCGGCTTTGCCAACAGCGACAATCCGGAAGCCACGGTGCGCCAGGGGGGCGCGACGGTGCTGGTGATCGGCCGCAACTTCTTCAGCCCGCGCGAGACGACGATCAAGCGCTGGCAGGTGGCGGACGCGTTGACGTGGGCGCGCGGCGTGCACAAGGTGAAGACCGGGTTCGATTTCCAGTTCGACGACATCCTGAACCGCTTCCCCGGCTTCTTCAGCGGCTCGTACACCTTCCGCAGCCTCGCCTCGTTCGCCGGCGGACGGCCGAGCGGCGCCAACGAGTTCTATCAGCAGAATTTCGCCGGCCCGAACACGACGGGCGCGGAGACGACGCCGGATATCCAGGAGTATTCGTTCTTCGTCCAGGATCAATGGCAGGCGACGCCGAACCTGACCGTCAATGCCGGCCTGCGCTACGACCTGATGAAGACGCAGGCGCCCCGGGTGCGGAACCCGGACGCGCAGCTTGCCGCCGCCGGGATCGACACGAGCCGGCTCGACGCGGACACCAACAACTGGGGCCCGCGGCTCGGCCTGGCGTGGAGCCCCCGGGGATCCGCGTTCGCCGTGCGCGGCGGCTGGGGACTGTTCTACGGCCGCACCCCCTCGATCATGCTCGGCACCGCGCATTCGAACAACGGCGTGAACATCGTCTCGCTCACCTTCACGGGAGACGCCGTGCCGACCTATCCGCAGAAGTTCGCGCAGATCCCATCCAGCGGCGTCGCCGCGCGGCCGAGCATCTTCTACATCGACCAGGATTTCCGCAATTCGCGGTTGATGCAGGCCAATGCCGCCGTCGAGTGGCAGCTGCTGCCGCAGACGAGCCTGTCGGTGACCTTTCTGTTCGTCGACGGCACCGCCCTGCCGCGCTCCATCGATCGCAACCTCGGCACGCCGTCGACGCGGACGTTCACGGTCGCGGGCAGCGGAGAGACGTTCGCGTATCCGTTCTTCGGAACCGATCGCCGCTTCGCCAGCTTCCAGCGCGTGATTGCGTTCGAATCGACCGCCGAATCACGCTACAACGGCGTCACCGTGGAATTGAACCGGCGGTTCGCGGGCAGCCTCCAGCTGCGCGCCGCTTACACCCTGGGCAAGGTCGAAGACACCGTGCCCGACGCCACGGCGGTCGTGCCGGGCAACGCCGGCGACGATCTGAAATACGCGTCGAATCCCGCGGACTTCGAGGCGGACCGGACCGCCGGCAACAACGATCAGCGCCACCGCTTCGTCGGCAGCGCCGTGTTCAGCACGAACGCCTTCGCCGGCGAGGGTCTCGCCGGCGCGTTCGCCCGCGGCTGGACGGTCAGCGCGATTCTGACGGCGCAGTCGGGTCAGCCGTACACCGCACGCGTGGGCGCCGTCGATCTGAACAACGACGGCAACACCCGGAACGACATCGCGCCCGGCACCCGCCGGAATCAGTTCAGACTGCCGGCCGTCGTGAGCTTCGATCCGCGCATCGCCCGCGACGTGCCGATCGGCGCCGCGCGGATGACGCTCATCTGGGAAGCCTTCAACCTGTTCAACCGCAGCAACTTCAGCAGCCTGGACGCGACCTACTACAGCGTCGCCGGCACCACGCTGACGCGATCGACGACCTTCGGACGTCCGCTGGCGAGCGCCGGCGAGCGGATCATGCAGGTGGCGCTCAAGGTGAGCTTCTGAGCCGGCCCAGCGTGTACGCGCACGGCGGATATCCCTGGGCCGCGGCGACCGCCAACACGTCGTCCGCGGCGCGCGCCAGCGCCGCATACTCGTCGGATCCCTTGCGTCCGGGCAGCGACCGCGCGACGTGACGGAAAAGCGTCAGCGACGAGACGAGCTTCTTCGCATCGATGTCGGATCCCATCAACACGTCGACGGCCGTGCCCTTGCGAAGCTGCTCGGCGACCACCGTGGTCACGCCGAGCAGCCGCCGGCGCAGTTCCGGGTCGCGAAGGTACTCCTCCGCTTCCGCGACACCATTCAGCGCGAACGTTCGCGCGTAGGTGGACGATCCCAGGCCGTCGAGCTGCGGGAAGACGTACCAGATCCAGTGGCTGCGCTTTCCGCCCGAGCGCAGCTCGTCCAGCGCCGTGTCGAATCCGGCGAACGCTGAATTCTGCGCCTCACGAAAGCGGTCGAGCGACATCACGAAACGAGGATACGGCGATCTCAGAACGCGATCCGCACCATCAGCTGCGCCTGCCGCCCGTCGTTGAACAGGTCGGCCTTGCCGTAGCGGGGATCGAAGGCGTTCGCCCCGTCCGGCGTGGCGCGGATCAGCGCCTCATAGTCGTAGCCCTTCGCCAGATCGATCCGGCTCAGATCGATGGCTGACGATGCGCGCGCGATGCCGGCGCCGCGATTGAGCCAGTTGAAGAGGTGGCGCGGCGTCTTCTGGTTGAAGACATTGAGCACGGTGAGCTGCAGGCGCAGCCGGCTGCGGCCGGGAAATGCGAACTGGTGCGCGAGCACGGCGTCGGTCTGCGTCAGCGCCGGCGTCCGTCCCATGTCGCCGCGCCCGTTGACGAACACTTCGGCCTGCGCGGTCGTGTTGACGTAGGTGCTGATCGGGGTCCCGCTCGCGGCCAGCACGGTCATCCCGAGATCGGTGCCCGCCGCCAGCGTTCCTCCTCCGTAGAGCTTCAGCACGTGCGGCCGGTCGGTGGCGAGCCGGCCGGCGACGTCCAGCCGCCCGTGCGCATCCCACACCACCTGATCGAGGTTCCACGCGTTGTTGACGCTGCCGCCGGGATTCGCGACGCTGCCGGACTGTTGCTGGTGCGTCTTGAAGCTGGCGCCCGTCGTCGGCGTCCGGATCTCGTCGGAGCTCGCCAACCCGCCGTAATTGCCGTAGAGGCGGCTGAGGGTGTAGCTCGCGCCGCCGAACCACCGGTTCGCCAGGCGCCGCGTAATCCCGACATCGAGCCCGTCGTACTGCCGTTTCACGGCCGGTGTCGGGAACGGCGCCGTCAGCCCGGACGTGGGCATCGTTCGCGCGCGGCCCGATCCCGGATTCGCAATCATCAGCACCGTATTGCCGCCGATCAACGCGCCGATGTCGTCGATGACCTGCCGCAGATCGGTTCGCACGTAGCGGGCCGTGACGACCGTCGCGGGCGCGATCTGGAACTCCAATCCGGCGCTGGTGCTGTCCTGCCAGGTCGGCTCGAGCTGCGGATCGATGTTGTCGAAGCTCGGCACGCGCTGATCGCGGACGGTGCCGGGCACGATCCAGAGGTCGCGGCCGGGCGCGTTGTCGAGACCGAGCGATGACACGTCCGGCGACTCCAGCGCCCGATAGCGGATGGTCCAGAAGTCGGCGCCGAACGAATCGCGAGGCAGCTCGTATTTCGTCCAGTCGTAGTAGCGGCCCCAGCTCGCAAAGAGCTTGAGGCGCCCGTCGCGGCCGGCATCGAACGCCACGCCCAGCCGCGGCGCGACGCGGTCGCCGAATCCGAAGCGGAAGGCGTATCTCCTGAGATCCGGACGGTAGGTCGGCAGGCGCTCGTTCTCGGCGCGCACGCCGAGGTCGAACGTGAGGCGCGATCCCGCCCGCCATTCGTCCTGCACGTACAGCGCCGTCATCGGCGCGCTCGCCCGGCCGCGAATGCCGCGATCGTGCACTTCGTAGTAGCCGTATGGCCCGCGTCCGGTCGCGCCGCCGAAGGAGAAGGTCCGATCCCAATAGACGAACACGTAGCCGCCCGGATAGGCGGCCTCGACGTCATTCGCGGTCCATTGCACCGCGGCTCCCCCCTTGAGCTGGTGCCGGCCGGCGGCGGCAAACATCTTCGTGTAATCGATGCCGCCGAACGAGCGCGACGTCGTGTCGTGCGCGACGATCATCGCGCGCGGCGTGTTGCTCGTGCCGGCCGGTCCCTGCCAGGAAGCAGGGATGCCGGCCAGCCCGACGTTGGACGTCTGGTAGGTGACGCTCGTGACGTTCGGGATCCCGGCATCCGAATACGAGTCGTGGAAGAACCCGCCCCGCAGCGTCAGCATCGAGGATCCCGAGAGCAGCAGATCGACGTTGACGCTGGTGGACGTGGCGGAGACGTCGAAGCCGCGACGGTCGTTGACGGCATTCGCGGCGCGCGAGCTGACGATGCTGTTGGGGATCGTGCCGTCGTACGCGGGCAGCGTGCCGGTCGACGCCACCGGCGTGTGCAGCACCGTCGCGTAGGCGTTGAGCCGGCCGGCGGCCACGCTGATCTTGCCGAATGCCTGGTGCGCCGTCTGACGCTGCGCGATCGTGCCGCGATCGGCCGCGCCGAAGAGATACGGATACGCGCGGCGCACCAGCTGCGGCGACGCCGACGCGAAGAAGAACACGCGATCCCTGGCAATCGGCCCGCCAAGCGAGCCGCCGAGTTCGTGACGATCGTCGGAGCCCCCGGCGTCCTGGACGTAGGTGACGCGGCGGTCGTCGATCGGGTCGAGGACGAGGCGGGAGACCGGCGCCGCGGCCAGCGCGCTGCCCTCGTAGAAGTAGTGCGCTTCCCCCCTGAACCGGTTGCCCCCCGAACGCGTGACGGCGCTGATGACGCCGCCGAGGGCGCCGCCGTACTCGGCGGAGACGCCGGCGGTCTTCACCTGGACTTCCTGCAAGTACTCGAAGGCCGCGCTCTGGCGCGGGCGCGCGTGGATCAGGCTGTTGACGATCACCCCGTCGATGGTGAACGCGTTCTCGGCGGCGCTGGCCCCGTTCACCTGCAGGCCGCCTTCGATCACCCCGGCGTTCACCGTCGGGGCGATCGCCGCCAGCGACGTGAAGGCGCGCGTCTTCGGCAGCAGGTCGAACTCCTCGGCGGCCATGTTGTGCGCGACCGTCACCGTCCTGACGTCGATGAGCGGCGCGGGGCCGGTCATCACCTGCACGGTCTCCGCCACGCCGGAGATGGCGAGCGTGGCATCGAGTTCGACGGTCCTGCCGAGGAGAATCACGACGGCCGCCTGCTCGAACAGCGCGAAGCCGCTCAACGCGAACTTGATTTGGTAGCGGCCCGGCTCGAGGCGGACCGCGCGATAGGCGCCTTCGGCGTCGCTCACGGTCACGATCGCACGGCCGCCGGCCTGCTCGGTCAGCGTCACGGTGACGCCGGGGAGCACGCCGCCGCTTTGGTCCCTGACCACACCAGTGATGCCCCCGTACCGCTCCTGCGCGGACGAGGAACCCGCAGCCATGAGAACCAGGCAGAGCGCGGCAATCGCCGGCGGGCGAGCGAAGAGTGCAGCCATCGGTGAGTCCTGAATCGTGGAGCACGCTGCAAAGCCCGTGCTGCCGATCCGCCGGGCTGCGTCGCGGCACGGCAGGGAGGCGGGCGCGCTACCGCCCGACGCCGCAGGGAACTATTTCCGGGGCCCGCGGGAAATCCCGCCGCCGGCCCGAACCTCGAACGTTCCTACTTTCCGGCGTGCAGCAGCTCGGCGGGAAGCGACCTGAGAAACTCGCGGAACGGACGCGTGGAGCCGACCCCGCGGGACAGCACCAGGCTCCCCTGCAGCAGCATGATCACGCGCTCGGCCCGGGCCCGCGCCGTTCGTGCGTCGGCGCCCGCATCCTTCGCCACCGCCGCCAGCGCCTCGGCCAGCGCCTCGAACATCTGCCGGATGGTCGCGGTGAAGGGACCATCCTGGATGCGGGACGACGAGAGCATGTTCAAGAGACACGCCTGCCTGCCGCCGGAGTAGAACTGGTCGAGCCGCTTGACCAGGGCGTCGACGCGCGTCCGGGGGGATTGCGTGCCGCGCAGCGGCGAGAGGACATTCGATTCGAGCCAGCTGCCGGCCGCGCCGAGGACCTCCGCCGCCATCTGCGCCTTGCCGTCCGGAAAGCGATGGTAGAGGCTGGCCTTCTTCAGTCCGGTGGCGCGTTCGAGCATCGACAGCGTCGCCCCCTCGAAGCCGACGTCGCGAAACACCCGGCTCAGGCTGGCGATCAGCTCGTCGTCGTCCACCGTCGGCCTGCGTCCCATCCCCACCTCCGCCAGACAGCATACCGAACGAACGGTAAAGAAACAACTTGACAGGCCGCCGCGGCCGGACCACACTGCGTATATTACCGAACGAACGGTAAACATATCTCAGGAGTGTGTCATGTCGAAAACCGCCGTCGTCGTGTTCTCCGATCCCAAGTCCGGATCGGACGAGGCGCTGGGCCGCCTCTTCAACGCCTTGTTCGTCACCTATGAACTGCGCGAGAACCAGCAGGATGTCGCGCTCATCTTTCAGGGGGCCGGCGTGCGCTGGGCCGCCGAAGTCGTCAAGCCGGAACATCCGGCCCATGCCCTCTACCAGGCCGTCGAGGACCGCGTCGTCGGCGTCTGCGGCGGCTGCGCCGACGTCTTCGGCGCCACCGCGTCGGTGCAGGCCTGCGGGGTGCCGCTGGTGAACGAGAGGGCGATTCCGGGGACCTCGGGTGTGGTGGACCTGTCGAAGTATCTCGACGCCGGCTACCAGCTGGTGACCTTCTAGACGCGGAGGCGGCTGCCGCGCCGCGCGGCGGCCGCGTTCCACTCACCTCGAAAGGCGTTCACATGTCACGCGACCCGTTCCATGCCGGCGAAGTGACCGTCCAGGAGCGCACCGGCGAACGCGCCCGGGCGATCCTGAACTCCCGCGGGATCGGACACCTCATCCCGCCGCGCGCGCGACCGTTCGTCGCCGAGCAGCAGTACTGCGTGATTGCCTCGCTCTCGCCGGCAGGTCGCGTGCAGGCGTCGTTCGTCGGTGGGGAGAGAGGGTTTGCCTCTTCCGACACGGAAGGCTCTTCCCTGACGCTGCGGCTGCCGGCGCATGCGGTGGAGACACTGGCGGCGCCGCTGCCCGGACTGCAGCCAGGCGGACAGGTCGGCGTCCTGTTCATCGAGCTGACGACCCGGCGGCGGCTGCGCGTCAACGGCCGGATCGCCGATGCGACGGCGGACACCGTTCGGGTGCAGGTCGAAGAGGCGTTCCCGAACTGCCCGAAGTACATCCAGCGCCGCGAAGCGGTCGCCGTCACGCCGCGGGTCGACCCGCCCGCGCAGGCGGAGCGGGGAACGACGCTGACGCCCGCGGTGATCGAGTGGATTCGCAGCGCCGACACCTTCTTCGTCGCGAGCGCGCATCCGCAAGGACGGGTCGACGTCTCCCACCGCGGAGGAGAGCCGGGATTCGTCAAGGTCGAGGGACGCCGGCTCTGGGTCCCCGACTATCCGGGCAACTCGATGTTCGGCACGCTCGGCAACTTCGCCGTCAATCCTCGGGCGGCCCTTGTGTTTCCCGACTTTGCGGGCCATCGACAGTTGCAGGTCTGGGGCGAGGTCGGCCTGGCGCTCGACGGCGGCGAGGAGCGTGGTGCCACCGGCGGGACCGGCCGGTGGTGGTCGCTGACCGCCGGCGAATGGGCGGTGTCCCCGCTGACGCCGGCGCTCCAGTGGACGCTGATCGATCGCTCTCCCTTGAACCCTCCCGCGAGCTGAGCGCACCGCCGGGCAACGAAGCCGGCGGCATCACCGCACGCCGGCTCCGGATGCCGGAGGCTGCTCATCTCGCGCTGCGCAGCACGTCGACGACGGCGTTGAACGCCGGCTTCGGCTGACGCTGTCGATCCCACAGCAGCGGATAGTTCATGCGCCCGCGGTTCAGCCACGAGTCGGCGTCGCTCAGGCCCCAGAACGTGACGCGGGTGACGGCATCGCGATGTTTGACGAACACCCGGAACACGTCGGCGTAGCGGCGCGCGAGCTGCTGCTGCACCTCGTCCGGCAGTCCGTTCGCGTAGGGGTTGGCCACCGCCGGATCGGCGCCGCGCGGCGTATTCGGCAGGAGATTGATGTCGAGCTCGGTGTACATCACCTTCAGCCCGGTGGCGTGCAGATCCACGAGCGTCGCGTCGATCTCGTCGATCGTGGGGGTCTCGAGCCGCCAGTGCGCCTGGTTGCCGATGCCGTCGATGCGCAGCTTGCGCGCCTGGAGATCCTTCACCAGCTTGATCACCCCCGCGCGCTTCGCGGGCTTCTCGAGGTTGAAGTCGTTGTAATACAGCTCCGCGCCAGGGTCGGCCTCGCGGGCGAACTCGAACGCCTTGGCCACGTAGTCGTCGCCGATGCCGACCTGCCACGGGGACTTGCGCAGGGAACCGTCTTCGTCGATCGCCTCGTTGACGACGTCCCACCCGTGAATCTTCCCTTTGTAGCGCCCCATCACGGTGCGGATGTGATCGCGCATCCGCGCCAGCAGCGTCTCGCGATCGGCGGGCTTGCCGTCCTCCCCCTGGAACACCCACGCGCCCGTCTGGTTGTGCCAGACGAGGGTGTGCCCGATCACCTGCATGCGGCGATCGACGCCGAACTGCACGTAGCGATCGGCGGCCTCGAAGGTGTAGCGGTCGGCCGCCGGCTGCGTCGGCTGGAACTTCAGCGCGTTCTCCGGGCTGATCTGGTTGAACTGTTTCGTGATGATCTCGACGGCAGCGGTATCCACCCCGTCGAACTGCCGCTGGTTGATGGCGGCACCGATCACCATCCCCTTCGGCATCAGGTCCTTGAGCGCGGCCTCCTGCGGGGCCGCGGCGACGACCAGGGCGAGGCCGGCGCCCGCGACAAGCAATCTCATACCAGGCTCCTTCAGATCCGGTTGAACTTGGCGATGGCTTTGGAGAGCGACTTGAACTCCCGGATGAACGGGAACATGCCGCTCTCCTGCTGGTCGATCGCCTGGGCGCGTTTGAGCACCTCCGCGGCGCGGTCCTGCGGCACCACCACCACGCCATCCTCGTCGGCGACGATGATGTCTCCCGGACGCACGGTGACGCCGCCGCACTCGACGGGAACGTTCCTGGCGACGGTGGCATAGTGGCCGACCGCCGTCCGCGGCGACTTCGACCGGGCATAGACGGTGAGCCCCATCCGCCGCACGTCCCACAGATCGCGAATGGCGCCGTCCAGCACCATGCCGGCCATGCCGCGCTCCACCGCGGCCGTCGCCATCAGGTTGCCCATCGCCGCGATGTCCAGCGATCCTTCCATCACGATCACCCCGACCTCGCCGGGCTTCGCCTCGTCGATCATCTCGACCGAGTGCTTGGTGGCGAGGGCGGGCGTGGCGCGGTCGGCGGGCGCGGGCCTCGCCAGCGCCGTCACGGCACGGCCCACCAGATTCGCGCCGGTCATCAGCTTCATGTCATGGCGCATCGTCCCGTTCGTGCCGGTGACGAGTTCGACCGCGTCGGAGACCGAGGCCGGGTAGGTGCTCTTGAAGCCGGCAACCAGCGGGTCGCCGGGCGGCTCGGCACTCTGCGCCGCGAGAAGCACGGCGGCGGTCGCGGCGGCGCAGACCGGCAGGGCGATCACCAGCAGGCGAAACAGACGGCGCGTGGGCATGATCTGACTCCTTGACTTGCGGGTATAGTAGCGCGGTACGCAACGGACCGCTCAGATGGCGCAACAACACCGGAGGAGGCGATGGAAGTCCTGAACGCGATCCTGGTGACGGCGATGCTCGTGACGCAGGGCACCGAACTGCCGCCGCCGTTCCCCAGGCCGGGCACCACGAAACTGCTCGAGAACGACGCCGTCGCGGTCTGGGACGTGTCGTGGCTCAAACAGAAATACCCGCTCCACACGCACCGGTACGACCTCGTCGGCATCTCGTACGCGGAGGGCAATCGGATCATCACGCAGGGAGAGGCGCCGGGACGCCTGGTGCCGACCAGGGCCTGGGTGTTCCAGACCAATCGCGCCGGCGTCACGCACGTCGAGGAAGGGGCCAGCGATCCGCCGATGCGGGCGGTGCTCATCGAAGTCAAGGCCCCGGCGCCGCGCCAGGGGGGCGAGCCGCCGGCCGACGGCCTCCGCCAGGTCGCGGGCGCCCCCGCCTGGGAGAACAATCGCGCCGCCGCCTGGCTGGTGACCGAAGGCTCGTCGCTGCCGGCGCATCGGCATGCCGGGGACGCGGTCGAGCTGATCTTCGGCGGCCCGTCGCCCAAGGCCACGTTCGTTCCCGCGGGGACCGCGCACGCGGGCCCGGCGCCGGGCGCCGGCGAGCGCGCATACGTGTTCGAGATCAAGTAGGAGCGATCATGAAGCAGACGACGACCGGACGCCGCACTTTTCTGACCATGGGCGCATTGGCGGCCGCGGCCGCCGCGCGGCCTCTCGCCGCGTTCGGCCAGGCGGTGGACAACGCGAAACAGGCGTCGGCCCCGTCCGCCTTGCGGATCACCGACCTGAAGTGCGGCTACATCCGTGGAAGCGTGTTCGTGAAGATCAACACGAACCAGGGCATCTCGGGATGGGGCGAGGCCGTCGACGCCGTGCAGGGGACCTATCATCTCGTCCAGAGCTTCGGCCAGCGAATCCGCAACCAGAGTCCGCTCAACGTCCACCGCCTGTTCGAACAGGTGCGGAAGGGGGGCGTCTTTTCGGGGGCGCAGTCCGGCATGTACATCGCCGTCCTGAGCGCCGTCGAAACGGCGCTGTGGGATCTCGCCGGGAAGGCGCTGAACGTGCCGGTCTACCAGCTGCTCGGCGGCAAGTTCCGCGATCGCATCCGCGTCTACTGCGACACCGCGTTGTACCAGGCACGCCTGCCGACGCCGGAGCACTTCGCGCAGGCGGCGGCGAACGCCGTCAAGGCCGGCTACACCGCGATCAAGTTCGACCTCGATCAGGGGGCCGACCCCAACAAATACGACCAGTTCAACTGGACGGCGAGCCCGGCCGAAATCCAGCGCATGGTGGATCAGCTCACCGCCGCGCGCCAGGCGGTCGGACCGAAGATCGACATCTGCGCCGACATGCACGCCCGCTACGACTATCCCACCGGGCAGCAGGTGGCGAAACGGGTGGAACCGCTCAACCTGATGTGGCTGGAAGAGCCGGTCCCGGCGGAGAACGTCGACGCCTACAAGCTGATCGCCGATTCGACGTCGACGCCGATCTGCGCCGGTGAGAACGTCTACCTCGCACACGGCTTCCGGCGCCTGCTCGAGACGGGCGCAGTGGACATCATCATGCCCGACCTGCAGAAGGCCGGTGGTCTCGGCGAAGGGCAGCGCATGGCCAACCTCGCCAACTTGTACTACGTGCCGTTCGCGCCGCACATGGTGGCGTCGTTCCTCGGCGCGATGGCGTCGTGCCACGTGTGCGCGTCGGTGCCGAACTTCATGATCCTCGAGTGGCAGACCTACTTCGACACGCAGCCCATGTGGAAGGAAATCGTCACCTACGACGGGCCGTGGGTCGAAAAGGGATTCATCCGGGTGTCGGACAAGCCCGGCATCGGCGTCGAGATGAACGAGGAGGCAATGCGCAAGTACGCCGTCCCCAACGTCCCCTTTCTGGCGTGAGCCGCGTCAGCGGGCGCGCATCGCCTCCGCGGCGGCGTGCGGTTCGAACGCAGGAAGATCCGCGCCGAACACCGGCCGCCGCGGATCGATGATCGTCCAGCACGCGGCGCCGACGAGAAACAGGCTGCCCATCACGTAGAGGGGCACGTCCCAGCTCGCGAACCATTCGACCGAGTAGGCGACGATCAGCGGATTGAGCATGGCGACGAGGTTGCCGATGGAGTTCATCGTGCCGCCGACGACGCCGACGTGATTGCCGCCGATCTCGATCGCGGTCCCCCACGCCGCGCCGAGCGTGAACATGGTCAGCCCGGTGCCGATCGCGATCAGCACCGCCGCCAGCACGGGCGACGAGGCGTTGCCGGCGCCAATCAGGCAGACGCCGACCGACACATACGCGACGGCGCCGAGCCCGCAGCGGCCGACGCGAAGGCCGTAGCGGCCGGAGAGACGGTCCGTCAGCCACCCTCCGAGCAGGTCGCCTGGAATGCTGACCAGCAGCGGCAGACCCGCGTAGAGCGCCATGCCGGAGATATTGAAACCGTGCCGCTCCAGGAGGTACGTCGGCAGCCAGGTGATGCAGAAATAGAAGATCATGCAGTTCGGGATGTACATGACGCTGAGGGCGATCATGTTGCGGCTGCGAATCAGCTGGCCCCAGTAAGCCAGGCCGCTCGGATGTGCCGACTCGCGCGGCCTGCCTGCCACGATGACGGCGAGCTCCGCGGCGTTCACCGCCGGATGTTCCGACGGGTCGTTCCTGAACCAATACAACCAGACCGCGACCCACACGATCCCGACCAGGCCGAAGACGACGAACACGCCGCGCCACGACATCGCGCTGAGCATGCCGGGCCACCAGCTGCCGAGCAGGCCGCCGCCGACGATGACGGCCGGCGTCAGTCCGGCGACCAGGTGGGCGCCCGCGAAGAAGATGCCCTGGGCGCGTCCGCGCTCGCTGGACGGGATCCACCGGGAAAACGTCCGCGCCACGCAGGGCCACGCGCCCGCTTCCCCGACGCCGAACAGGAAGCGGACCGCGAGCATGATCGGATAGTTGAACGCCGCCGCCGTCGCCGCGGTCAGCGCCGACCACCAGATCACGATGCGCGCCATCACGGACCGCGTCCCGACGCGGTCCGCCCAGCGCCCGGTGGGCACCTCGAACAGCCCGTAGGCGAGCTGAAACGCGGTGAACACCCAACCCATCTGGACCGCGGTCAGCCCGAGATCCTGGCGGATGCCTGGAGCAAGCGTGCCGATGGCCACGCGATCGAGATACGTGACCATGGCCAGCGTCGTGGCGAGCGCGACCACGCGATACCGCGCGCGGGTTGGCGTCATCTCTGATCCGAGGGGCGTCGCCCCTCGGACTCCCCTGCAGCGTCGCTCGCTCGCCCGCTGGCTCGTTCGCTGCGCTCACTCGCGTCGTGCATCAGATCCTTTCGGGTTCTCCACCGCATCGAGGTCACCTCACCGTACCGTCAGCGTCGAGGTCAGCGTCGTGATCGGCCGATCGTTGCCGTCGAGAAAGCGCGCGCAGAAGTCCGTCGCCCCGCCGGCGTTGACGATCGCGGCGCGAATCACGTTGGCGCCCTGCTTCAGCGTCAGCCGCTTCGAGACCCCGTCGTCGATCACCGCCTGGCGGTCGTTGTAGAGCGAGGTCGCTTCCGTGCCGTTGACCCACCACACGGACGCGGCGTTGGAGCCGACGGCCAGGCGGACGCCGCTCATCTCGCGCGGCGCGTTGACGACGGCCACGGCCCAGAAGAGGACGTTCGAGGTCGGCCTGTTCAGCGCGTACGCGAAGTGATACAGGTTGACGTTGTAGTTCACCGTGTCGACCGCGTGCCACGTCAACCCGGTCTCGCCGACCTTGAGGATCTCGCCGTCGCGCGGAAGCGGAGCCGCGGTCACCGGGAAATCCTTCTCGACCGCGGTCCGCACCGCGGTCTCGGTGAGCTGGCCCGGCACCCGGATCGGCTCCAGAAGCAGCCAGCGCTGGATGAACCCGTCGGCGGTCGTCGGCTTCGCCGGTGAGTCGGGCCGCCTCAGCGACGGGGCGGGCGGCCGCGCCTCGGCCGTGGCAGCGGCGGCGGGGGCCTGCAGCGCTTCCGTCGTGAGCCTGGAGAATGCCGACACCGGCGCCCACAGCGCGGGCAGCAGCACCAGCAGGAGGAGTCGTCGATACCGCGTGTCGATGCGCACGATCACGGCGTCCTCATGTTCCAGCGCTGGCGATCGCTCTTCGGGTCGAATCGCGCCAGCGTCGGCATGCTGCTGCCGACGGCGGAGAGCGCCAGCGGCTCCTTCGAATTCGGGACCGCCTTCGGCATCAGGCGATAGGCGCCGTCGGCGAGCTGGTCGATGCGCCACAACTGCTCCGGGCCGCCGGTGAATGCGGGCAGCACCGCCAGCTCGCGATCGGCCGTCGCCGCGAGCGTCCGATCCGTCCCCGCGATCGTGATCTTGAAGAACGGCGAACCAGGATAGCCGCCCGCCTCGCGGACCGCGGTGACGTTCCACTTCTGCTGCGCCTGCAGCATGTAGGGAGACATGCGGACACCGGCCGCGCCCGAGGGCCAGTTCGCGGACACGTGCGACGGTTCCTGATCCGGAATCGGCGCGGGCGGAGGCGGGGGCGGCGCGCCGGGTGCGGCGCCGCCGCCGCGACCGCCGCGTCCGCGAAAGCCGCCGACCGGCATCCCCTGAACGGCGAGTTCGAGCACGGTGCCGGTTCGAGCCGACTCGAGCGAATACGTGCCGGGTTTGACGTTCTCGCCGGCAACCGGCCAGCCGTCGCGCCAGAGCAGCGGACGGATGTCGAGCACGCTGACGCCGCCGCGATCGAGATCGGCCTCGTAGTGGCAGGAGAACTTCTCCACCCCGTCTCCCAGATCCAGCAGCCCGAAATGGCCGGGACCGATGTAGCGGCCGGCCGATCCGAGGAACAGCTTGCCGCCTCCCTGCAGCATGTCGATCCCCATGTTGTCGACAAACGGTCCCGTCACCTTCTTCGCGCGTCCCATGCGGATGTTGTAGCTGGAGTTGGCGCCGGCGCAGCACGATCCGTGCGTGACGAGCAGGTAGTACCAGCCGTCCCGGAAGATCATGATCGATGCTTCGGAGTTGATCGCGACGTTGACCGGCTTCCGATCGGGATACAGCCGTTTGCCGGTCTTCGGATTCAGTTCGACGAGCCGGATGTAGCCGAAGTAGGACCCGTAGGTGAGCCACAGGGTTCCGTTCGTCGGATCGCGGAAGACGCCGGGATCGATCGCGTTGCTGTCCTCGACGCCGTCGGACCAGACCACCGGCCCTGCGTCTTCCCACTTGTAGTCAGGCGAGTCGGGGTCGAGCGTCCTGCCGACCAGCAGGCCGATCGCCGCCTTCGGCTGCGTCCCCGGCGCGGAATAGTAGAGAAAGTACTTGTCGCCGGCGCGTATCACGTCGGGAGCCCACGTATTGTTGCCGCCGCGCGCGATGACGTCCGGACCCGGTTTGCCGCCCGGCACCGCCTGCATCAGGCTGCCCGCCCGCCGCCACGTCCAGCCGTCGTCCGAGATCGATATGGGCAGTCCGCTGCCCGTCGCGTAGACGTAGTACTTGCCGTTTTCAACCATCACCGTCGACGGATCGTGCAGGGCCGGCTGGCCGTCCAGCGCCAGCACGGGGCCGGCGAGCAGACACGCGGCGACCACGGCGACACGAGAGAGGCGAAACGCGAGGGACATTGTCATGGGCATGAGGGTTGAGGACAGCGCGCTACCTGGGGGGCAAGGCGTATGCGACCCAGCCGAGCGGTCCCGTCGGGCCGGGACTGGAGCCTCGCGGCGGCGTGCTCGCCGCGGGGACCAGCAGGTACTGACGCCCTGCCGTCTGGTACATGATCGGCGAGCCGACGAAGTCGCCGCCGAAGCGCGACGACCAGACCTGGGCGCCGGTGTCGGTGTCCCAGGCGCGAATCGCGTTGTCGCGCCCCGCGCCGAAGAGCAACCCGGACGCGGTGACGATCACACCGTTCACGAGTCCGGGCGCACCGGTGCCGGTCACACCGCGGGCGGCCAGCTCCGGGTCATCGCCGAAGCCCGCGCGCCACGTGATCGCCGGCACGTTCAGGTCGTACTTCACGATCGACGTGAACGGCGGCCTGATGCGGTTGCCGACGGTGTTGTACTCGTTGATGACGGGGCGCTCGTACTGCGGCACGCCGTCGGGGTACGGCGGCAGCACGCCGCGTCCTCTTGCGCCGGGCACTTCGGGGCGGGTCCACGCGGAGCCCGCGCCCACGATCAGTTCCGCCGGCGCACCGGAGCTCAGTGGGACTCCGCCGCGGCCCCGTCCGGCCGCTCCCGGACCGCCGCGCCCGCCAGGGGCCATCGTCAACAACGCCACCAGCGCGTCGACGTCGGCAGCGGTCAGGTGCGGGAACGCCGACATCCGTCCCTTGCCGAGGGCAATCGCCGTCCGGATCGCCGCGGCGTCGAAGCGCGGGGCGCCGGCCGCGACGTTATTCGCCGGGTCCGCCGTCGCGTGAACGAGCGCGGGCGCGGCATCGGTTCCGAGGCGATCGGGCCCATGGCAGCTCCCGCAGTGCTGCTGATACACCGCCTGCCCCGGAGGCTGCGGCGGCGCTCCCCGCCCGAATCTCTCGCCCGGGCGCAGCAGCCGCAGGATTCCGGGGTTGTCGTGCGTCACGACATAGACGGCGCCGGTCGCGGGCTCGGACGCCATGCCGCCGAACAGCACGCCGCCGTTGCTCGTCGGCACGTGCACCGTATCGCTGTAGTTGATCGGCGTGAACAGGCCGAGGTTCTTCGCGGCACGCAGCCGCGTGATGAACCGCGCGGCTTCATCCGCCGCAAGATACGGGCTGACGTCGTCCACGCCGAACGACTGACGTGTATGCGGCGGTGGATTGGTCGGATACGGCTGCGTCGGCCAGCTCTGCTCGCCCGGCATGTCGGAGGCGGGCACCGGCCGCTCCTCGATCGGCCAGATCGGCTCGCCGCTGTCGCGGTCGAACACGTACAGCCACGGCGTCTTGACGCCGGCGACGACGACGTCGCGGGCGCGGCCCTTGTGACGGATCGTCGTCAGCTGCGGCGCCGCGCTGGGATCGAGATCCCAGAGATCATGGTGCACGAACTGGAAATGCCAGCGGCGCCTGCCGGTGCGCGCGTCGAGCGCGACGAGCGACGTGCCGAAGAGATTCCTGCCCGCGCGGTCGGCGCCGTAGAAGTCGTAGGTCGGCGAGCCGAGCGGCACGTAGACGATGCCGCGGCGCGCGTCGACGGTCATCTCACCCCAGTTGTTCACGCCGCCGACGTACTTCCACGCGTCTTTCGGCCAGGTGTCGTAGCCGAACTCGCCGGGCCGCGGCACGGTGTGGAAGGTCCAGACCAGCGTGCCGGTGAGGACGTCATAGGCGCGGATGTCGCCAGGCGGCGACATGTAGCCCTCGCCGGTGGCGCTGCCGAGAATGATGAGGTTCTGGAAGACCTCGCCGGGCGTGTTCGACTGGATATTTCCGAGCGTCGCGGGGTCGCGGCCGTCGATGCCGACACGCAGATCGACGACGCCGTTGGTGCCAAACGACATGATCGGCCTGCCGGTTTTCGCATCCAGCTCCTGGAGCAGGCTGTTCATCGCAAAGATCAGGCGCTGGTCGCGGCCGTCGGCGCTCTCCCAGTAATGCATGCCGCGGCTGGTCAGGCCGGTCATGCTTTCGCGCACCCAGCGCTCCGTCCCGGTCGCGGCGTCGAGCGCGACCAGCGATCCATTGC